>CAZZAQ010000340.1:254-5740 GCA_964652165.1 uncultured Bifidobacterium sp. | reverse complement strand
ACACCTACGGCGGCATGGGCCGCCACGGCGGCGGCTGCTTCAGCGGCAAGGACCCCACCAAGGTGGACCGCTCGGCCTGCTACATGGCCCGCTACATCGCCAAGAACATCGTGGCCGCCGGCCTGGCCGACCGCTGCGAAGTGCAGTTGGCTTACGCCATCGGCGTGGCCGATCCGGTGAGCGTGCTGGTGGATACCTTCGGTACCGGCAAGCTGCCTAACGACCAGTTCGAGAAGCTGGTGCGCGCCAACTTCCAGCTCACGCCCAAGGGCATCATCGAATCGCTGAACCTGCGGCGTCCCATTTACCGCAAGACCGCATCCTACGGGCACTTCGGGCGTAAAGACCCCGACTTCACCTGGGAGGCCACCGACAAGGTGGAAGCGCTGCGCCGGTCGGCGGGAGAGATGGCGGAAGCCGGAGTGAAGACGCGATAACAATTACCAAGGTGGGAACCCCGGCGCGTTCCCGCGCACTTCCCCCAAAACTGGTTTCTAGTATCCTTGAAGACCCTGCCTGGCGGGGTTCTTCGTGACAGAGGCGGGCGGGTAGCCCGCTTCCACACAGAGAAACAACGAAGTCATGACAGCGAGAACGGAAAAAGACAAACCTATGCCTACAGCAACGCAAGTGAAGTGCGACATCAAGAACCTCGACCTGGCGGACCAGGGGAAGAAGCGCATGGAGTGGGCGAACCAGTCCATGCCGGTGCTGCAGATCGTGCGCAAGGAGTTCATCAAGAACCAGCCGCTGAAGGGGATACGCATCGCCGCCTGCCTGCACGTGACCACGGAGACCGCCAACCTGGCCATCACGTTGCGCGACGGCGGGGCGGAGGTGACCCTGTGCGCCTCGAATCCGCTCTCCACCCAGGATGACGTGGCCGCCTCGCTGGTGCGCGACTACAGCATCCCGGTGTACGCCATCAAGGGCGAGGACAACGACACCTACTACCAGCACATCCTGGCGGCGCTGGACTCGCGCCCGCAAATCACCATGGACGACGGCGCCGACCTGGTTACGGTGGCGATCACCAAGCGTGCGGACGCCGCCGAGGGCATCTTGGGCGGGACCGAAGAGACCACCACGGGCGTCATCCGGTTGCGGGCCATGGCCGCGGAGGGCGTGCTGCGCTATCCCATCATCGCCGTCAACGACGCTGCCACCAAGCACATGTTCGATAACCGCTACGGCACCGGCCAGTCCACCATTGACGGCATTATCCGCTCCACCAACGTGCTGCTGGCGGGATCGAAATTCGTGGTTGCGGGCTACGGATGGTGCGGGCGCGGCCTGGCGTCGCGCGCCAAAGGCATGGGCGCGGACGTGATCGTCACCGAAATCAATCCGGTGCCCGCGCTGGAAGCGGTAATGGACGGCTTCCGCGTGATGTCCATGGCGGAAGCGGCCCGCATCGGCGACGTGTTCGTCACCGTCACCGGCAACAAAAACGTGATCGGGCGCGACCACTTCGAGGTCATGAAGAACGGCGCCATCGTGGCCAACTCCGGCCACTTCAACGTGGAAGTGGATATTCCCGCGCTGGAGAAGCTGTCCTCGTCCAAGCGCCAGATTCGCGAGTTCGTGATGGAGTACGCGCTCAAGGACGGACGGCGCGTCAATCTGCTGGGCGAGGGCCGCCTGATCAACCTGACCGCCGCCGAAGGCCACCCCGCTTCGGTGATGGACATGAGCTTTGCCAACCAGGCGCTCTCCGTCGAATACCTGGTGAAGAACCACGAGAAGATGGAGAAGAAGGTCTACCCCGTGCCCGAGGAGTTGGACAAGCGCGTGGCCCGGCTGAAGCTGGAGGCCATGGGCGTGAAGATTGACCGGCTCACGCCGGAGCAGGAAGAGTACCTGGCAAGCTGGTCGGAAGGAACGTAGGCGAGTACAGAGTTCAGAGTGCAGAGTTGCGAGTACCGAGTAGCGAGTGGGGCGGCGAGAGCCGCCCCGTTTTCTTTAGCGGTTGTGCTTGTTGGGCGTATCGGTCAGCGGCGGAAGGAAACTGGGAAGCCTACGTCCGCCGCGACTTCCGGCGGCGGTCGGGGACGGCGCCCGTGGCCAGCAGGTGCTGGTAAGCGATGGCTGCCCGGTCCAGGGCTTCCAGCACGTTGGCGCAGATGTTCTCCCGGCCGATGTGCTGCTCGAACTCCGCCTGATGCAGCATCCGCGAGGGCTGCTCCCGCGCACCGCACAGCAACATCTCGCGCCCGGAGGCATGCAGCTTGTCCGCCAGTTCCTCGAGGGCTAGCAAGCCGGTGGAATCAATCGCGGTCATGTTACGCAGGCGCAGGATCACGATGGGCGGCAGGTCGTTCAGGTGTCGTGCCACATCATCCAGCTTGTCCGTGGCCCCGAACAGGAACGGCCCGTGGATGCGGTAGACGGTGGCGTAGCCGGGAATGGCTTTGTCCTGCAGGATGTGTACGCGGCCCTCGTCCACGTAGGCGTCGGTAACTCGCGAGACCGTGGTGGTCAGGCTCACCTTGCGGATGAAGGTCAGCGCCGCCAGCACCATGCCAAACTCCACCGCGATGGTCAGGTCGGCGAACACGGTGAGCAGGAGGGTGGCCAGCCAGACCGCTATCTCCAACTTCGACAGTTTGAGCAGTTCGGGAATTTCCCGCCACTCGCCCATGTTGTAGGAAACCACCAGCAGGATGGCGGCCAGCGCCGGCATGGGCACAAAGCGCACCAGGGGCGCGGCGAACAGCAGCACCGCCAGCAGCGTCAGGGAATGCACTATGCCGGCGACCGGAGTCTGCGCCCCGGAGCGGATGTTGGTGGCGGTGCGCGCGATGGCGCCTGTGGCCGGCAGCCCGCCGAACATGGGCGATGCCATGTTGGCGATGCCCTGCGCCACCAGCTCCAGATTGGGGTTGTGCCGGTCGCCGCTCATGCGGTCGGCCACCACCGCCGACATCAGGGATTCGATCGCGCCCAGAAGTGCCACCGTCAGCGCCGGAGAAATCAGCGACGGAATCAGTCCCCACTGCACCGGCGGGAAGTGGATTTGCGGCAGCCCACTAGGGATGCCCCCAAAGCGCGAGCCGATGGTTTCCACGGGAAGGTGGAAGGCAGCCACCGCGGCCGTCCCCAGCATCAGCACTAGGATCGAGCCGGGCACCTTCTTCCAGTAGCGGGCGAACAGGATAATCACCACCAGAGCCAGCACGCTCAAGGCTGTGGCCGTCCCCGAATAAGTATCGAAGTGGCGGGCCACCGCCGCCATGCGCCCGCCGAAATCGCCGGGGAGCTTGTCGATCTTCAGGCCGAAAAAGTCTTTGATCTGGGTGCTGGCGATGATGACGGCGATGCCGTTGGTGAAGCCCACCACCACCGGCCGGGGAATGAACTTCACGGCGCTGCCCAGCCCGCTGGCTCCGAGCACCACCAGCAAAATGCCGGCCATGCCGGTGCAGACGAACAAGCCGTCCACGCCGTACTTGGCCACGATGCCCGAGATCACGATGACGAAGGCGCCCGTGGGGCCTGCTACCTGGGTGCGGGAGCCACCCAGCGCCGATACCAGGAAGCCGGCCACCACCGCGCAGTAGAGGCCCGCCTGCGGCGGCAGTCCGGAAGCGATGGCAAAAGCCATGGCCAGGGGCAGGGCCACCAGTCCCACCGTCACGCCTGCCAGCAGGTCGGCGGCAAACTTCTGGGCGCTGTAGTCGCGCAGGCAAAGCACGGACTTGGGAAGCCAGTTTTTCACGTGGAGTCTTGCGGCAATTGCGCATTACATTCTAATCGCGGAGCGGCAGGAATCAATCTGCTACCATGTCGCTCCGGTTTTCCCTGTGAAAGAAATCGCCGCCTGGGCGCTGGATACGGCCACGCAACGTGGCGCGGCCTACGCCGACGTGCGCCTGGTGGACGATCGCCAGCGCCTGCTGCTGACCAAGAACGGCAAGGTGGGCCACGCCTCGGACTCGGAGTCGCTGGGTCTGGGGATTCGCGCGCTCGCGGGCGGCGCCTGGGGCTTTGCCGCCACCCAGGAGTTGACGCGCGAGGCGGTGGAAGCCGCCGCCGCTCGCGCCGTGTCCATTGCGCGCGCGTCGGCGCGAGTGAAGCAACGCGACGTATCGCTGGTCCCGGAAGCCGCTCACTCGGCCGACTGGTCCTCGCCCTGCAAAGTGGATCCTTTCAGCATCTCGGTCGAGTCCAGTCTTGAACTGCTGCTGAAGTGTGATGCCGAACTGCGTGCCGTCCCCGGCGTGACCCTGGCCGAGGCCGGCCTGCACTTCCGCCGTTACGAGCAGTGGTTCTACTCCACGCTGGGGTCCGACATCCATCAGACGCGCACCGTCACCGGCGCCGGCTGCACGGCGTACTCCTTCGCGGGCAGCGAAATCCAGAAGCGGTCATATCCCAACTCCTTCGGCGGCCAGTATCAGAACCGCGGCTACGAACTGGTGGAAGAACTCCGGCTGGTGGAGAACGCCCGCCGCATCGGGGAAGAATCCGTCGCTCTACACCAAGCCGACCAGTGTCCGCAAGGCGTGTTCACGATCATTCTCGATTCTGCGCAGCTCGGCCTGCAGATCCATGAGTCCGTCGGGCATCCCATCGAACTCGACCGCGTGCTGGGCATGGAGGCCAACTTTGCCGGCACGTCGTTTCTTACCACCGACAAGCTGGGGAAGTTGCGCTACGGGAGCGATCTAGTGAACGTGGTGGCCGACGCCACCGAGCCCCACGGACCCGGCCTGGGGACCTTCGCCTACGACGACGAGGGTGTACCCGCGCAATGCACGCCCATCATCACTCGCGGAGAGTTCACCGGGTACCTCTCCTCGCGCGAGACCGCGGGCGAAATCGGCCTGGCGCGCTCCGGCGGTTCGATGCGCGCCGACGGCTGGAACCGCATCCCGCTCATCCGCATGACCAACGTCAGCCTGCTGCCCGGGGAAACACCGCTCAGCTTCGACCAACTGCTCGCCTCCACCGACAGCGGCATCTACATGCAGACCAACCGCTCCTGGTCCATTGACGACAAGCGCTACAACTTCCAGTTCGGCTGCGAGATCGGTTGGGAAATTAAGGGCGGGAAGCTGGCGCGCATGCTCAAGAATCCGTCCTACTCCGGCATCACCACTGAGTTCTGGAACTCGATGGACGCGGTTTGCTCCCGCGACCACTGGACGCTCTGGGGCACGCCCCACTGCGGCAAAGGCCAGCCCATGCAGGTGATGGGCACGGGACACGGGGCGGCGCCGGCGCGGTTTCGCGACGTGCGTGTGGGTTCCGCATACAAAGGGAGCTAGCAAGTGCTGAGCAAAGAGCGCGCCTTCGACCTTTTCTCACGGATCCGCAAGCATTCCGCTGCCGAGGAAATTGAAGTTCTGATCAGTTCCGGGCGCAGCGAACTCACCAGGTTCGCCAACAACACCATTCACCAGCATGTTTCCGAGGAGCAGTGCGTGGTCTCGGTGCGGACGGTGACCGGCCGGCGCACCGCCCGCGCCACCACCAACAAGCTC
>CAZZAQ010000340.1:0-244 GCA_964652165.1 uncultured Bifidobacterium sp. | reverse complement strand
GCGGCGCCAACGGCGCCGGCGCGGTTTCGCAACGTGAAGGTGGGGAGTGCGTACAAGGGCAGTTAGCATTTGGCATTTGGCACTTGGCCACCGGAGGTGTACATGAAGGACTTCAGAAATCTGAGGGTTTGGCAAAAAGCCCATGAGCTAACGCTGGCCACTTACAAGACAACAGCCGGTTTTCCTAGGGATGAGCTGTACGGCCTTACGAGTCAGATGCGGCGGTGCAGCGTTTCCATAGCCG
>CAZZAQ010000339.1:0-5742 GCA_964652165.1 uncultured Bifidobacterium sp. | reverse complement strand
CGTTGAAACGCTGGGCTATTCTCAGGATGTCCCTTCGGGACAAAGCCTTTGGCGCTGCCCGTGAATTTCCGAAAGGCATTAGCCTGGACATTTCATACGTTTCCTGCTGCCGTCGAGGACACGTCTCATTAGCACCCCGCTTCAGCGGGGTGTTCGGGCGGGGCGAGACGAGAAACCGTTTCAACGGTTTCTCAAACCCTGTCGAAACCGTTGAAACGGTTTCGACCACTTCCGACGCGCATACACCCCGCTGAAGCGGGGTGTCAATGAAACGGGCGATTCGGCACACGAAACGGCTGTGAAAAATCGGGGTTAGGCCTTGCGACTTGAGTTTGGTTCTTCGACATTTCCGGTGGGTGAAGGGTGCGGAGATACTCATCAGGCCGCAGGATGCGTTGCGACCGCCCGGAAAGGAAAAGGCGCCGAAGTTCAGGCCCTGCCTGTGACTGCGCCGGCCAGGCCGCGGGCGGCCTTCGTGATCCAACGCGGCGGCGCGGGGCGTTCGCCGGCGGCGCGCACGAGGGCGGCGCCGCGCAGGGACGTGTACAGTTCAGCCCGCGCACGACGCCCGCTCACGATGGATAGCGGGAGACTGATGGCCACCCAAAGTCCGACCGTCCACGGAAACGAGGCTTGGCGATCGAACAGAAGGTTGAGCGCCACCGTGACCCCCATGACGCCGAGCCACGGCGCCGTGAGCAGCCGGAACTGCGCCTTCCAGGCGCTCTCGGCGCCGTTCTTCGCCCTTGTGCCAAGCCAGAGTGCGACCCAGCCGAGCGCCCAGAGGTCGACGAGAAAGACGATGATGTTGGCCGTGTGCATACAGGCCCAGAACACCCGCCCTCCCTCGGGAGTGTCGGTGTCGCGTGCCAGCGCGTAGGATATCCAGACGAATTCAACGGCGAGGAAGAGTCCGATCGGGGCGGCGAAGAGCCGCTTCAGTCCGAGCCAGTGGCCGCGCAAGAGTTCGTCGGTTGTCAGCGGCGTCGAGAGCAGGAGTTCGAGCGCGCCGCGGTCGCGGTCGGCCGAGAAGGCGCAGGCCGATTGGGAGCTGACCCAGGTTTTAAAGATGAGGTGGAGCAACCAGCAGGTGCTCAGCACCAGGCGATGTTCGCTCCAGCGCGCGTCGAACTTCAACGTCGCCCACGCGGCCAGGCCGGCCATCGCGGCGAGAAAGATCCAAGGATACCATGGCACGAGGCGGTCGCGATTGTTGAGCCAGTAAACCGGATTCACCGCCAGCATCCGCCGCCGGCGTTCCGTCCGGGCGGCCGAATCGCCCTGGACGATGTCGCGGAATCGTTCGTTTCGGGTTTGTTGTGAAGCCGTCGCCGGCCGGTCCTGCCAGACGCGCGGGACGATCCGGCAGGCCAGGGCCAGGCAACCCCAGGCGCACAATTGGCCAGTCGCAATGGGGGCCCAGAAGAACCCCGAACTTATCGCTCCCGGACCAAAGAGGAGAAAGAACGCGGAGGCCGGAGTTAGAAAGAGGAGCGGTACCCAGATCCCTCGCGGTCCGCCAAACCAATTCACGAGCAGCGCGGCCAGCGGCGCGGCGCCCAGGATTCCCAGAAACAGCAGCCACGCCAGCCCCGACGCTGACTTCTCGTTGTTGGAAAGCGTCGAGGCGAGCATCCCGGCGGCGGCGGCCAGAAACACCATGTTCATCAACACTCCCGTCAGTTGGGCAACGTCGCCGGCGGTCACGCCGCCCATCAACATCGGGATGGCGAAAACGGGCACGACAGCCAGCGCCCGGTAGAAGGTGGTCAGCATCGTCACCGCCAATTTGCCAAAGACGACGTCGTACGGCTTGAGGTCCGTGAGGAAGAGCAAGCCAAGCGTGCCTTCGCGTTTCTCGGCGGCGATGGACGGCGCGGTCAGTCGCAATGCCGTGGCGACCGTGGAGAGCGTGGCAACCAGGGCCAGCGTGAAAAAGGTCGGGCGCCCCACGCGATTGCCCAATCCGGGGTTACCGGCGTAGGTGTACACCGACCAGATCGTCAGCCCAATCGCCGCGGCGCCGGCCCCGACGCGTCCCCAATGCGTCCTTGCTCTGCGCGCGGAAAGCCGCAGTTCACGTTCGACGATGGGAAGCTGAATCATTGGTTTTCCAAGTCTTGTCCGCCCGCAGTTCCCAGGCGGCCATTTGAACACACGTTACATCCGCCATGCCGCACGGCCGACGACGCGGCGTCAATGCTTTGACCGTCGCGCAGCGAGGTGGTCACTGTCCATTCCCGGCGATTCGCCCGCCGATCCTGCGCGGAACGCGTTCATGATGGCCTGAGAGTGGTGTCGGCGGTCAATCCGGGGCGTAACTTCTTTTCCGTTTGAGAGTTCGGCCCGCGACCTCACGGTCGCAGCTACGCCAACGGAATGCGAGTTGCCTGTTTCACCCAGTTACGCTCAGCTTTCGGAGCTTTCCTTTTTCGCGCGACCGTGTAGGGTGGCTTGCGTCAACCCATTGTCTGCTTTGTGCAAACCATGAAGCCGTGTTGTCTTTGCCGGCCGGTCGGCCCCCCAGGGCGCCCGGTCGCGGAAAAATCCGCCTCGTGTCGAGGGCCTTCGGAGATCGGCCAAAGACCATGAACGAATACCCCATGCATCCCTTCCACTGCTCTTGCAGGCCGAATCAGGCCAGTTCAATCCTTCGGCAGTTCCGCCAACTGGGCGGCCTTGCGGCCCTGCTCGCCGCCCTGCTCGGGTCGGCGCCGTCCACGGGCGCCGCCGACACGTTGACCGTCTCCGAAGTCGTTTCGCGAAACAGCGGCGGGCTGGCGGACGAAGACAACGAAACGCCGGACTGGATCGAACTGTTCAACGCCGGTTCGAGTGCCGTGAATCTTTCAGGCTGGTATCTCACCGACGATCCCGTCGACCTGCACAAGTGGGCTTTCCCCGCCACGACGATCCCGGCGCAGAGCTTCCTCATCGTGTTCGCGTCGGGCAAGGACCGCGCGACCCACGGCGCGCCGCTTCACACCAACTTCAGCCTCGACGAGGACGGGGAATACCTTGCGCTGGTTCATGAGAGCACGATCGTCACCGAGTTTGCGCCGAAGCTGCCGCCGACGGGGCGGGCGAACTATTCGTACGGCACGAGCCAGACGGTCGTGACAAACGTCTTCATCGCCGCCGGCGCCACGGCGAGGGTTTTCATTCCGAACAACGGCTCGCTCGGCCTGGACTGGACGACGAACGGGTTTGACGACTCGGGCTGGCTCCCGGCAATGAACGGCGTCGGTTTCGAGAGTGTCGTGTCCGGCTGGGCGGTGCGTTACTTCAAGGCGAACATCATTGTCGATACTCTGGCCAAGGCCGATGGCGTGGTGACGAACCCCGCGCAGCAAACCGTCGTGGCGTCGGGCAATTTTCCTGTGATCAACTTTTTCGGGACCGCCAGCGAGGGGCATTACGTGAACAATTACCAGTTTCCCACGCAGATTCCGGGGCAGGACGTGGAGGACTTCGTCGTCGAGGCGACGGGCATCGTCACGATCCCGGCGGCTGGCGCGTGGAGCTTCGGCGTGAACAGCGACGACGGCTTCCGGCTCAATGTGGGGACCAACATCGTCTCGTTCGCCGCGCCGCGGGGGCCGGCCGATACGCTGGCCACGTTCAACTTCGCGGCGGCCGGCGAGTACCCCATCCGGCTCGTCTTCTACGAACGCGGCGTCGGGGCCGAGGTGGAAGTGTTCGCGGTGCAGGGCGCCAGCGCGACCTGGAACAGCACGTTCCGGCTCGTCGGGGACACGCTCACCGGCGGCCTGGCCGTGAAGTCGCAGGGATCCGACTATCGCAGTCTCATTCGCACCGATGTGGCGTCCGTGATGCAGAGCAACAACGCGACGGCCTTCCTCCGCATTCCGTTCAGCGTGATGGACGCGGCGTCGGTCACGCAATTGACTCTGCGAATGCGGTATGACGACGGGTTCGTGGCCTACCTCAACGGCCAGGAAGTGGCGCGGCGCAACGCGCCGGCGTTTCCGGAGTGGAATGCCGCCGCGACGACGTTCCGCTCGAACCAGCTCGCGCTCGTGGCGGAGTCAATCAACATTTCCGAGCACCTCGGCGCGCTGGTCAACGGGAGCAACGTGCTCGCCATTCATGGCTTGAACGACGCGGCGGACGGGGTGGACTTTCTCATCGAGGCCGAACTCGTCGAGCACCGTTTCACGGCGGGCACCAATACGTTCTTCGCCACGCCGACGCCGGGCTTCTACAACGTCGGCACGGGCGTGGCGGGGTTCGTGGGGAACATCCGGACCAGCACGGATCGTGGGTTCTACGACGGGCCGTTTTCGCTCACCCTCACCACCGCGACGGCCGGGGCGACGATCCGCTACACGCTCAACGGCAGCGCGCCGTCGCTGGCCAACGGCTTCACCTACAACAACACACCGCTGCTGATCACGATCACGACCACGCTGCGCTCGGCGGCGTTCCTCGATGGGCTAATCGCCTCGGAGATCGATTGCCAGACCTACCTGTTGCTCGACGACGTCATCCGCCAGTCGCCCACGGGCGCCGCGCCCACGGCTGAGTGGCCGCCGCCGCGCACCAGCGGCGGACAGGTGTACGATTACGGGATGGACCCCGATATCGTGAATAACGCCACCTGGGGTCCCTTGATGAAGGACGGGCTCAAGTCGCTGCCGTCGTTTTCGATCGTGATGAACCTGGCCGACCTGTTCAATCCGGCCACCGGCATTTACGCCAATCCAAGCGGGGACGAGATCGCCTGGGAACGGCCTGGCTCGCTGGAATTGATTCCTCCGGACGGCTCGCAGGGCTTCCAGATCAACTGCGGCATTCGCATCCGCGGCGGCTTCAGCCGCGACGTGAACAACCCCAAGCACGCCTTTCGCTTCTTCTTCCGCCAGCAGTACGGCGAGTCGAAGCTGCGCTATCCGCTGTTCGGGGACGCCGGCGCGGATCGGTTCGACAAGATCGACCTGCGCACGATGCAGAACTACTCGTGGGCCTATCAGAACGATACGCGCATGATGTGCCTGCGGGACACATCGTCGCGTGACGCGCAATTCGCGATGGGCCAACCCTCCGAGCGCGGCGGCTTCTGCCACCTTTACCTCAACGGCCAGTATTGGGGCCTCTACAACGTGGATGAGCGTCCCGAGGCCAACTATGGCGAGACCTACTTCGGCGGGCGCGCCGAGGACTACGACACGGTGAAGGTGGATCCCGACAACGGCTACAACATCGAGCCAACCGACGGCTATCTCGACGCCTGGTTGCGGCTCTGGCGGGCGGCCACCAACGGATTCGCCAGCGACGCCGACTATTTCCGCGCGCAGGGCCTGAACCCGGACGGAACGCCGAACCCGGCCTACGAGAACCTGCTCGATGTGGACAATCTCATCGACTACATGCTCCTCATCCTCTACGGAGGCAATCTGGACGCGCCGATCTCGAATTTCCTTGGCAACGATTCGCCCAACAACTGGTTCGGCGTGCGCCATCGCAGCGGGCTTTCCGGCGGCTTCAAATTCTTCGCGCATGATTCGGAGCACACGCTGCTCGACGTGAACTCGGACCGCTCCGGTCTGGTCGACAATCAGATTGGCGTGATCACCCTTGATTGGTCGGCGGGCGATCCGTTCAACACCACCATCCCCAGCACCTTCGCCAAGAGCAGTCCGCAGTACCTCTGGTTCCGGCTAGTACAAAACGCCGAGTTCCGGCTGCGCGCGGCGGATCGGGTGCAGAAGTACTGCTTCA
>CAZZAQ010000338.1:2386-5754 GCA_964652165.1 uncultured Bifidobacterium sp. | reverse complement strand
CGCGCCGATGAGCCTGTTCGGGGGCGTGCTGGCCGTGGTCGGCATGATGGCACTGGGCCGATTTTTCCTGGCCTTGGGTGGCCTGGACCCCGCCAGCCCGTTCGGCGGCATGGGCAGCAGCCGCGAGATGACTTTGGCCGCCGTCGCCGAGCCCGCGATGATGCTCGCTATTTTCACGGTCGCCATCACGGCGGGATCGACGAACCTGAGCCAAATCGTTCTCGCCAGCCAGGGGCCCGGATGGACCTTCCTCGACCCCGCCCACGCGCTGGCCTTTGCGGCGATGTTCATCGTGCTGCTGGCCGAGACCGGACGCATCCCGGTGGACAACCCGGCCACGCACCTGGAGCTGACGATGATTCACGAGGCGATGTTGCTCGAGTATTCGGGCCGCCACCTGGCGCTCATCGAATGGGGCGCGTCCATCAAGCAACTCGTCCTCATGGCGCTGCTGGCGAACATCTTTTTCCCGGTCGGATTGGCGGCGGAGCCGACCGTGGCCGCTTTTGGACTGGGCCTGCTCTTCTTCGTGGTGAAGCTGCTCGTGTTGGCCGGCGCGGTCGTGCTCGTCGAGTTCACGAACGCGAAGCTGCGGCTGTTTCGTGTGCCCGACCTGCTGAGCGCCGCGTTCATCCTGGCGACGCTGGCGTTGGTCTCAACCTTCTTGTTCCGCTGACCATGAACCTACCCGCCTCCGATACTGGCTCTCAATTCATTACGCTGCTCGCCTCGCTGATGTTGGTGCTGCAAGTGCTGCTGGCGGTGCAGCCAATGCTTGTCACGAGCATCCGCATTTTCGCCCTGCAATCCCTCCTGCTCGCCGCCATTGCCGGTGTCGTCGGCTACGCCTATCACGCCTGGCACGTTTACGTCGTGGTGGTGCTCACGCTGGCTGGCAAAGTGATATTCCTCCCGTGGCGGCTGGAGCGACTGGTGCGCCAAATCAGAATCGAGCAGGAGATTCAGCCCTTCGTCAACACGCCCGCGTCCATGCTCATCTGTGGCGCGTTGACCGTGCTCGCCTACGTCGTGGCCCGACCAATCACGTCTCTGGAGCGGCTCGGCAGCAACACGCTCGCCGTGGCCATCGCGCTCCTGCTGACCGGCTTTTTCCTGATGATCAACCGCCGCAAAGCCATCACGCAGGTGCTCGCGCTGCTTACGATGGAAAACGGCGTCATGCTTGCGGCCATCGTCCTGACCTCCTACGGCATGCCGCTGGTCGTTGAAATCGGCATCTTCTTCGATGTGGTCGTCGCGGTAATGGTGCTCGGCATCCTCGTGTTTCGCATCCGCGAAACATTCGCCTCGATGGACGTGAGCAAGCTCAACGAGCTCAAGTGGTGACCTCATGCTGCTGACCTCCATTCTCTGCGTGCCGTTCGTCGTCGGGCTGCTCTGCCTTTTCGCCCGGCCACGCGGGCTGGTGGAGTGGCTCAACATCGTGGGGTTCCTGACCGTGCTGGTTCTCGGGGTGAAGCTGCTCAATGCCGTGCTGGCGAATCACGGCGCGGCCGTGACCGAGTGGGCCGAGTTCCTGCGCGCCGACGCCCTGAGCGCGTGGATGGTGTTGCTCATCGCGGTCGTGTCGCTGGCCACGTCGCTCTACGCCGTGCGTTACTTCCGGCGCGAACTGGCCGAGGCGGCCGTGACCGAGAGGCGTTTCCGCGAGTTTTACGTGCTTACGCCGCTGTTCACCACGGGCATGTTACTCGTCGTGCTGGCGAACAATCTCGGCGTGATGTGGATTGCCGTGGAAGCCACGGCGCTCTCGTCGGTGCTGCTGGTGGCGCTCTACAATCGCAAGAGCTCCCTCGAAGCGGCGTGGAAATACGTCATGCTCGGCGGGTTGGGTCTGGTGCTGGCCTTGTTCGGCACCATCTTCATTTACGCCGCGGCGGTCGGCAGGACGGGCGGCGAAACGCTGCCGAGCTTCAACTGGTCGCGCCTGCTGGCGCTGGCGCCGCGGCTCGACCCGCACCTCATCACGCTGGCATTCCTCTTCGCGTTGGTCGGTTACGGCACCAACGCCGGTCTCGCGCCGATGCACACGTGGCTGCCCGACGCGCACAGCGAAGCGCCGTCGCCCACCAGCGCGATGCTCTCTGGCGTGTCGCTCAAAATCGCCGTCTATGCGCTGCTGCGCTTCCACATCCTCACCACAGCCTGTCTCGACTCCGCTTTCAGCCGCCATCTGCTCCTCGGCTTCGGATTGTTCTCGATGCTGCTGGCCGGGCCGTTCATTCTCGTGCAGAAGAACCTCAAGCGGATGCTGGCTTACTCCAGCCTGGAACACGTCGGGCTGATTTGCGTGGCCGTCGGCATGAACGCGCCGCTCACCGTCTTCGGCGCGCTGCTGCACATGGGTTACCACGCGCTGACCAAGCCCGTGCTGTTCTTCGCCGCGGGCAACATCCACCAGCAATTTCATGCGCTTGAGTTCCGCCGCATCGGCCCTGGCCTGGTGCGCACCATGCCGGTCACGGCACTGTTGCTCGGCCTCGCCGCCGTGGCCGTGAGCGGGTTGCCGCCATTCGGCCTGTTCGTCAGCGAAATGACGGTCCTTGCCGGCGGCTTCACGTCGAACCACGTCTGGGTCAGCGTGGTGATGTTGGCGGCCCTCATCCTTGTCTTCTGCGGCGTGCTGACCAAAATCGCCGGACTGCTGCTCGGTCCGAGCGATCGTGAACTCCCGCGTGAAAGGATTTCAGCCAGTAACGTCGCGGCAATGAGTCTGCCGCTGGGAACACTGCTCTTGTTCACCGCCTGGCTGCCGGCTTCCCTCCGTCAACTGATGGAGCAAGCGGCGAACATCATTCGAGGAGTGCCATGAAGTCTCGGGCGGCCCTCTCACCCAACGTCCCCAAGGCAGAAGGGAGCGCGTCGTGCTCCTGACGATGCTCGTGCTCGTGCCCTTGCTCACCGGCGTCGCCTGCTGGCCGCTGCGCGAGCGAGTCGTGCTTGAGCGGTTGAACCTGCTCGCGTTCGGCATCGTCGCCGTCCTGGCGGTGTGGCTCGGCGCGCAAGTCCTCGCGCGCGGCACGGTCGAAGCCTTCGGCGGTTTCCTGCGCGCGGACGCCCTCAGCGCCCTGGTGGTGGGCCTCATCGCGTTCGTCGCGCTGGCGTGCGCCGCGTACGCCGTCGGGTATCTGCGCGCCGAAGAGCGCGCGAAAAAAATCAACGCGCTCCTGCTTCACCGTTACTACGTGCTCACCCCTGTCTTCGTCGGCGCGATGATGGCCGTGCCGCTGGTGAACAGTCTGGGCCTGCTCTGGGTGGCGATGGAGTCCGCCACGCTCGCGTCGGTGTTGCTGGTGCGTTTCTACAACCAGAAAAGCTCCCTCGAGGCCGCATGGAAATACATCATC
>CAZZAQ010000338.1:0-2376 GCA_964652165.1 uncultured Bifidobacterium sp. | reverse complement strand
TTTCGCGGCGCTGCCGGCGCTGGGCGAACACTCGGCGCACGGCTTCAATTGGTCGGTGCTAATCGAGGTGGCCGACCAATGCCAGCCTGCCGCGATGCGCCTGGCGTTCGTGCTGGTGCTCGTCGGCTACGGGACGAAGGCAGGCCTGGCGCCGATGCACACCTGGAAGCCCGATGCCTACGCCGAAGCCCCCGTGCCTGCGGCCGCGCTGCTGGGCGCCGGGTTCATCAACTGCGCGGTTTATGGCATCGCGCGTTTCTACACGCTGGCCGCCAAATGCCTTGGCCCTGAGTATGCCGGGAACCTGCTCGTGGTCTTCGGCGTTGTTTCCATCCTCGTTGCCGCGCCGTTTGTGCTCACGCAACGGAATTTTCGCCGGCTGCTCGCCTATTCGAGCATCGACCAGTCGGGCATCATGGTCGCGGCGTTGGGGTTCGGCGGCAAACTCGGCGCGTTGGGCATGGTGCTGCACATGCTCTTCCACGGTGTGACCAAGCCGTTGATGTTTTTCTGCGCGGGCAACGTCCAGCAGCGCTTCGGCACGCCCTACTTCCGGAACGTCACTGGGGTGATTCACACGCTGCCGTGGACGGGCGCGCTGTTTCTGATGGGCACGCTGGCCATCACCGGCGCGCCGCCCTTCAGCCTGTTCCAGAGCGAGTTCACGGCCTTGAGCGCGGCGCTGGCGGCCGATCGCGCCTGGGCGGCGGGCTTGATCGTCGCGGGCATCGTCGCGATTTTCGCAGGGTTCCTGGTGCGCATGTCGAAGCTGAATCTCGGCCAGCCCTCGCCCGACACAGCACGCGGCACGGAGTGCCCGTGGAAGCTCGGCGCGATGCTGCTGGTGGCCGTGCCGGCGGTCGCGCTTGGGCTGGTGCTGCCCGCGCCGATTTACGAACTGGTGCGGACCGCCGCCCAAATACTGGGAGGGAGTCAATGAACCTGTTCCCTGGATTACAAATAGTGCTTGATGAGATCACGCAGCGTTTCGGCTCTCAAATCGAGCACGCGCCCGCGCCGCAGCCGAACGAGCTCTATCTCCACGCGAAACTGGAACTGGCGAGCGCCCTCTGCTCCGTGTTTTACAAAAAATACAACGGGCGTCTCGCCGGCGTATTCGCCGAGGACGCCCGCGCCGAACAAGCGGTGTTCTTCGTCTACTACCTTTACGCGCTCGACGCGGCGCACGCGTTCGTGCTGGTGCGAGTGCCCATTCCGCAAGACCAGCCGGAATTGGCTTCGCTCACCAACGCGATTCCCGCTGTCGATTGGCAGGAGCGCGAAATCCAGGATCTGTTCGGCATCAAACTGATCGGCCATCCGAATCCGCGCCGCTGCGTGCTGCACGATGACTGGCCGGAGGTCCATCCGCTGCGCAAGGACTTCGACGCGCGCACGCAACTGCCGCCCTTCACCGGCGCGCGGCACAAGTTCCGCGAGGTCGAGGGAGAAGGCGTGTTCCAGGTGCCCGTCGGCCCGGTGCACGCGGGCATCATCGAGCCCGGGCACTTCCTGTTCAGCGTCGCGGGCGAACCGGTGCTCTACCTGCAACTGCGGATGTTTTACGTCCACAAAGGGACGGAGAAACTTTTTGAGAGCCTGCCGATTCCTCATGGTGTCCGGCTGGCGGAAAGTCTATCGGGCGATTCCAGTTTCGCGCACGCGACGGCCTTTTGCCACGCCGTCGAACGGGCCAGCGGAGCCGAGGCGCCGCCGCGCGCCCGCGCCCTCCGCACCGTCTGCCTCGAACTGGAACGCCTTTACAACCATGTCGCCGACATTGGCGCGATCTGCACGGACGTGGCGTTCGTCACCGCGCACATGCACGCGATGCGCCTCAAGGAACGGGTGCTGCGCGTGAACGAACAACTCACCGGCAACCGCCTCTTGCGCGGCATGGCTGCCCTCGGCGGGGTGCGGTTCGATTTCGACGCTGAGCAACTCCGCGCGCTGGCCGGGCTCGTGGATGAGTTCGAGCGCGAATTCATCGACCTGGTCGAGCTGATCCGTTCCCACTCCGGCACGCGCGATCGGCTGGAGACGACGGGCGTTCTCACCCCCAAGGCCGC
Source organism: uncultured Bifidobacterium sp. (assembly GCA_964652165.1). Taxonomy (GTDB): domain Bacteria; phylum Verrucomicrobiota; class Verrucomicrobiia; order Limisphaerales; family JADJPG01; genus DASTLJ01. Next base: position 307 of record CAZZAQ010000338.1, on the reverse strand, counting down.
GCGCGACCTCGGCGTCGTCGGCATCGCGGGCCGGGCCTCCGGCTTCGACCACGACCTGCGCCGTGACTTCCCGAACGACTTCTACGACCAGGTGCAGTTCAGCGTGCCGGTTTTCACCGAGGGGGACGTGCAACGCCGTATGGCCGTGCGCAGGGAAGAACTGTTCCAATCCTTTGGCATCCTCCGCCAGGTCATGGCCAGGCTGCCCGCCGGCCCCATCCGGACAGAGATTGGCGAAGTGCCGTCCGACCGCGTGGCGCTGGGCTACGTCGAAGGCTGGCGTGGCGAAATATTCCATTGGATTCAC
>CAZZAQ010000337.1:5515-5770 GCA_964652165.1 uncultured Bifidobacterium sp. | reverse complement strand
CTGGCCGTCGGCCCTCAACCAGACTTACCAACTCCAGTATCGTTCCACGCTCACGACCAACCAATGGACCGGGCTTGGAGAATCCATCGCAGGCAACGGCGGCACCAACTGCGTGACGGATGCCGTGGAAGGCGCCGAGCAACGCTTCTACCGCATCGAAGTGTTGCCGTGAGTCAATCGTCTCGCTAAAGCCCCGCCGCCAGTGGACGGCAACGCGGCTCGCCGTTCCTTCGCGGCGGGCTGCGATAGGATCAG
>CAZZAQ010000337.1:0-5505 GCA_964652165.1 uncultured Bifidobacterium sp. | reverse complement strand
CAACCGGCGACAGCTATTGTTTCCTCGGATCCAATTTCAGTTCCGCCAAGCGTTCGAGGACATTGGGCAAGTCGACCACCAGGATGACTCCGCTCTCCGTGCCCCAAGCCAGATGTTTGCCCGTGCCGCCGAAGGTTGGATGTCTGAGGAGACTCGGGTGAAAATCCGCGCCGATGACCAAGGCGGGCGCGTTCGCCGCTCTTCCGAACACAACCTCATAGCCCATTGGCGTCACGCGCGCGAAGATGTCCGCGTTCGGCGCGAACGGATGCACGCTTGGCAATTTTACGCGTTCTTCGCCCGAAGGCAATTCGCACAGCGCGGCGTGATTGCCCGACGCGCGCAAGACCTGGCGGCGCATCGGGTCGAGCGTCATGCCATGCGCGCTCTCGATGTCGCGCTGTTCATTTCGGTGCGACCACAACACTGCGCCACCGGGCACGGACAGGCACTCCACGCGCCAGAACTTGGCCGGCGCCTCCGCGCTGTCGCCCGCCGCCAGCAGGCAATCCCGATTCAACGCCAGCGCCAGATGTAACGGATGCCAGTCGATGGCGTCCTGTCGCGTCAGGACCACTTGCCCCGTCGGCGAACTGTCCAGCCGCCGCAAAGTCCACGAACTGGGCGTCGCGCCCCGGCCCGCTGATTCGCGCCGCAGCGCCCAAAGCTGGTCGTGCCGGTCTAAACCCAGATCATCGCAGTAGCCCCAGGGCAGTCGCCAACTTTGGGCGACGGTTCCGTCCGCAAGTCTCCACCGCACCGCGCCATCGCCCATGCTGGCTGTGACCGTGGCGTCGCTCGTGCGGAAGACCACGCCCGCGTTATCCGCCGCATCGCCACGAGGTGTCTCAAAAATCCAGCGGAGCCGGCCCGAGGGAATTTCCCAAACACCGAGTCGCCAGTCATGGGCCAGGCCGGCCAGCCAGTTTCCGTCCGGCGAAAGCCAGACTTTTGATACTTGCGCGGCCAGTCCTTGCAATCTCTGCACGCCGTGATGCAGTCCCAATTCCCAGACGCTGATCGACGATGGGCGGAACCACGACTGCTGCTCGTTGGCCAGACAAAGGCGTCGTCCATCCGAGGAGAAGCCAACCGCGCGCGCGTAGTCGAGGGAAACCCTCGGTGCCAAAACATCAGTCATGCGCAGAAGTTGGGTGCCCGTGACCACATCCCAAAGACGCAGGTCAAAACGCCCCGCTGAGGCCAGCGTCACGCCATCGGGATGAAACGCGAGTGTGAAAACATCCTGCACGGAACCACGGCACGAGTTCAATTGCTCCCCCGTGGCAGTTCGGAAAACGCGGATGGTGCCGCCCGCGTCGCCCACGGCGAGCCACCAGGCGTTGGTCAGCGGGCCGGCGCGAGGAACAATTGGGTCGCGTGTGAAGGCAAAACAGTTGATGCGCACACGGGCGCTCGGGAACTCGGCCAGCAGCGCGAAGTCCGGCACGGAGAAGACACGCACGCGGCCTGCGGTGTCGCCCACGGCCAGAGCGCGGCCATGGGGGGAGAAGGCGAGGGCGCTGGCGGGTTCCTCGAATTGTCTCAGAAGTTTGCCGGTCTCGCTGTTCCACACGGCAAAGCGGCCCGTTTCGTTGGGCAGAACGACCGAGGCAGTGGCGAAGTGGGCGTTGGATGAGAGCGCGATGACGGGATGATGTTCATTACCCTGCCGCGGCTTGCCCGCGAGCGGGAAGTCTTGGAGAACACGGGCTGCGTTGGCCTTCCGGAGGACGAAGTTATTCGAGTCGCCGGGTTGAAAGAGGACAGCAACGCCGTCGTGCCTCCACGCGGCCACGGCATCGCCGAAGACAGGCAGCGGCAGCGACGCGCTCGTCTCATTCGTAGCAGCCAACGTGAGGAGGCTCTGATCTTTTCCGAGGGACGAGTGAGCCGCCTCACGTCGGCTGCTTCGGACGATTTGGTTGGCAGCCACGCGCCAGAGTCGCGCGGCGTTCGTCCCGGTGCGGTCGGTCATGCCGGCGCACAGGAGCCATTGACCGTCGGGGGAGTAGGCGAGGCTGAAGGCGCCGCTGTTGGTGTTGGCATCCACGAGTTTCGCGTCTGCCCAGTTCAGGCAGGCGGCGGCCTGGGTGCGTGCGTCGTCGTCCACTTTGAGGCGCGCGACTTTGCGGAGTTTTGCCCAAGAACTGTCGAACCAGCCGTTTGTGCGCGCGGTCTGGCGGATCATCTGCACTTCGCGAAGAAGCGATTGTGCTTCACGCCAGCGGCGTTCATGACGGCTTTGGGACAAGACCGCCCACACGACAGTTCCGACGATAGCCAGAGCGGCCGCAGGGAGGACCCAGGTTTTTAATCGAGCCAATTGCCGTTGCGTCGCGTGGAGTTGACGAATCGATTGCCCGGCCTGGAGCAACTCCAGTTCTTTGCGCAAAACGGCTGCAGTTGCATATCGGTCCGCGGCGCGTGGCTGGCAGGCTTTGAGCACAATGGCGTTGAACTCCAGCCAGTCTGCGTGATCCGGCAAATCGCCCAAGGCGGTGAGCGGTTCGGGGAAACGCTGGCGGTCTTTGCCGGTGGAGATTTCGTAGAGGACTTTGCCCAGGCTATAGACGTCGCCCTGCGCGGTGCCGGGGCCTTCGGGCGGCATGAAGCCTTCCGTGCCCACCCAGGATTTGCCCGCGCCTGTTTCGGTGACGAGGCCGATATCGGCGAGCTTGGGCGTGCCGTTCACGAAGATGATGTTCGAGGGCTTGATGTCGCGGTGAATGAGGCCTTGCTGATGCAAGTGCTCCAGCGCGTCCGCCAGGGCCAGGGCCGTGCGCAGGCATTGGGCGAACGGCAGCCGGCCTTGCGACTTCAAGTCGGACGCGAGGGTCCTTGGGGAATAGGAGTTGAGAGAGTTTTGAGTTGAGAGCTGAGAGGGATTGCCCTCACCCCGGCCCTCTCCCATCCGATGGGAGAGGGAGTCCGCAGGGGCGCTTCCCTCAACTCTCAACTCACTCTCACCCGCGACTCGCGGCACCGCCGCGTCGGCCAGTTCCATCACGTAATAGAAGTAACCGGCCTGCTCGTTGAGACCGATTTGGAGAACGTCCACCAAACCCTCGTGCGTGCGGGAGAGCGGCTCGAACTTTTGGATGCCTTCAAACTCGCGCTCGTAAGGCCGCGCGTCGGCAAAAGCGTCGCGATAGACAACTTTCACGGCCCGCAGGGTGCCGACGGCGTTGCGCGCCAGCCAAACTTCGCCGTAGGCGCCCTGACCGATGCGACGCAGCAGTTCGTGGTCGGGGACGGACGGTGGTGTTCGCCGGCCGCCCTCGGGGTGCGCAGGGGCACGGTCGTGTCCGGCTGAGGGGTGCTCCGGCATAGGGCTATTCACACGGCATCGGCTCGCGAGGACGCTCGCCCCACCGCTGAGGAGTGCTTGGGCATAGGGCCCCTCTTACCACACCGCCTCGGCGAAAGCAGGTAAAACGATAGCGAAAGCGCAGCATGACACGGCGATGACCACACGGCCGGTTCGCTCCCTCTCCTCCTCGGAGGAGGAGAGGGCTGGGGAGAGGAGGCTCCATCTGGAATTGAGATTTCCCCTCTCCCCGGCCCTCTCCCCGCTCCTGCGTCGCAGGGAGAGGGAGTTACAGAGCATCGCAGTGTGAAGATGCGACCGGTTAGTGAAGTGGCATGCTCACCGCCGCTGCCCGAGCCACAGGAACAGCACGGGCACCAGAAGCCCCAGCCCCAACGAAAGCCACACCATCCAGCGCTGGCGGATCGAGCGGAACGCCAGGATGACCCCGAGCACAATCGTCACGATGAGCGCGACGGCCATCGTCACAACCAAGGCCCGGAAGAGCCAGGGCGAATAGGCGTTGGCAGATTCGGTCGGGTAAATCTGATCGACGTGCACGGAGCGCAGGCGGCCGGGCCAGTCGTCCGCTTCGCCCACCCCTTTGTTGCGGCGCAGCGTCACGGACTGATACCAGCCGGTGCTGACATAGAACAAGAGCAGCGGCGCGAAGAAGCAGCCCAGAAAAAGGTGGATCCGGCGAATGAGTTTCATGCGCGGCGGGGCGGGGCAATTGGTATTCTGGTCTTACTGCAAGCTAGAGCAGACGTCTCGCATTCCCAGCGCTCACCCGGATATTTCAAACGCGCCGTAGCCGCCGACGTGAGGAGGCGGATGGATCCAAAGCGTAAACGCCTCCGCCTCCTCACGTCGGCGGCTACGGGCTGTGGGCGTTTCATGCGAGCTGTGAAATATCCAGGCCAAAGGCGCGTCCCCATTTGGCCGCTTCGCGGCCAGGGCAGGCGAGACGCCTGCCCTACGTTGATGCCGCGCCGGCTCATGGGCCCATAGGGCTATGCACTTGACTCAACCAAAAAGGCTTTCCGAAGCTCTCGCGAAGGTTTGGCTCACTGAATACTCCGAAGTGGGTTCGGCCAAAATGACCGCGATAAAGCCCATCTGGGCTCGTTTGCGAGCACGTTGTGGAAGCCCTCACGAAAGCTGTAGGTTGAGTCAAGTGCATAGCCCTATGGGCCCATTGTACTGCAAACCATCCGAATCCTCGCGGGCGGGGAGGAATTCGGAGCGCGGCTCTGTGAGCCGCAGCATGTCCGCATGCAGCTCGTCCTTCGTAAGCTTCAACGTTGCTTGGACTCGGGGCAGTGCTGCGGCTCACAGAGCCTCGCTCCGCACTCGTTGCGGCTCTACCGCGCCATACGGTCATCAAGCCGTGGAGGCTCACGGCGCCGGGATAAAAATCACCTGGCCGACCTTGAGCCGGTTCCAGTTCACGCCGTCGTTGGCCAGCTCGATTTGCTTTTGGGTGACGTTAATCCCTTGCTTGCGCAGCGCGATGAGAATGCCCGCGAGCGTATCCTTCTCGCGGATCGTGTAGTCCCAGCCGGTCTGTTTGCCGCCGGTATCGGCCCGCGGGGAACCACCGGGATTGGTCCTCGGAGAACCGCCGGGATTGGCCCGCGGTGAACCGACGCGGTTGGTTCGGGAAGGATTCCCGTCGGTCGGCGGCGATGGGGTCACGCGCGGAGCGCCAGGGCTTTCGAGGACGAACTTTCTTAGCTCGTCGAATTTCTTTTTGACGAGTTCGCTGTCATTGAGGCGTTTCTTGTCCACTTCCTCGATTTTTTCGGCGAGGTATTTGATGCTCTCCTGCGTGGCGGCGCTTTCGTTCTTGCTCTTGCTGCGGTCCAGTTCGTCTTTCAAGCGGCGGACTTCGTCGCGCAATGCGGTCACGTTTTTCTGGAAGGCCGCGATGCTCTCCTCGATGCCGTCGAGGCGTTTGGTCAAGGTCCGATGCCGTTCCTCAGCCTGCTCGCGTTCAGCGGCGGCGGCTGTCGGATCCTGTTGGGAGCGCAATGTCGCGGGCGGCACGAACGTCGCCAGCAGTGCGATGACGAGAAGTTTCCGTTTCATGGCCGAACCATAGAAACGGCAGCCAGCCAGGGCAAGTGTGCAGTTATTCACGGCCTGGACTTGGGCGCATCTTGACACTGCCCCCATTCGCCGCCGGCGGACTC
>CAZZAQ010000336.1:0-5773 GCA_964652165.1 uncultured Bifidobacterium sp. | reverse complement strand
CCGCCAGTTGCATGAACAGACTGCCGCCGAAATGAACGTCCTGAACGCCAGCGCCTCCGACTGGATGCACATCGAGCCGCTCCTCGACGAAGCCATGCACGCGCTCGACGAGGCAGACCGCGCCGCCGTCCTGCTCCGCTATTTCGAAAACAAATCCCTGCGCGAAGTGGGCCAAAGCCTCGGCACGACCGACGACACCGCCCAAAAACGCGTCAGCCGCGCCATCGAACGCCTGCGGGAATTCTTCGTCAAACGCGGGGTCACCATCGGCGCCAGTGGGCTCGTCGTTGGAATCTCCGCTCACGCCGTTCAAGCCGCGCCGGCTGGACTGGCCGCGACCATTACAACCGTCGCTGCCTTTGCTGGAACATCCCTCGTCACCACCACGACGGCAGCCGCCGCCAAAGCCATCGCCATGACCACGCTGCAAAAGACTCTCGTCACCATCACCATCGCCGCCGCTGTCGGCATCGGCATTTACCATGCCCACGAGGCTTCCACTCTGCGTCACCGGGTCAAGATTTTGCGCCAACAGCAAGCGCTGCTGGACGATCAGATTTTGCAGCTTAAAACCGAAAACGAAATCCTTTCCAATCGCGTCGCGCGTGCGGACAGTTCTCTTGCCTTGAGGGGCGAGCGGTTGCGCGAGTTGCTGAGGCTTCGGAGCGAAGTTGGAATGTTCCGCCGACAACAGCGCGAGTTGGAACGCGCAGCAGCCGCAGTGCAGTCAAAACCACCCGGTCAGGCCGGCCAGCCCGCGCTGGCCGCGAACCCTCAACCGGCCAAACCGCTTCCCTTCCAGGTCCAGCTCGTGCTGGATGAGGCCGGCGAAAATACGGAGCCGATGACCAACAGTTCCGGTGGAGAGACACTCCACGTGCAAAAGAAGCCCCTCCTGGACCACACGGCCATCAGCTCGGCCAGCGTTGAAAAAAACGCGTTGGGTTCGCCGGTGATCAGCGTCGAGTTCAACGATGTCGGCAGGGAATTATTTGCTCAGATTACAAAAGAGAATCTCAACAAACGCCTGGCGATTGTGTTGAACGGTCAATTCTATTCGGCGCCGGTGATCAAATCGGAAATCGCGGGAGGCAAAGCCCAGATTTCCGGATCGTTCTCGGAAGAGGAGGCCATTGAGCTTGCCGGGAAACTCAACGAGGCGATTAGCGTCAAATAATCGCACTGGATCTCGGCGGAAGACTTCACCTTTTCACTCCCGGAGGCTCGATGGCCTTCAAAGCTCGGTGAATAATGTCCCGCTCACGCCCGTCACTTTTGGAGCGGGCGGACCCAACCCTGCACCGGGGCCGACACGCTTGATCAGCCGTTGAGAGGCCCGTTCCTGCGCCGTTGAAAGCGAATGCACATGAAACCGAAGTCATCGTTCTCTCCCGGCTCGCTTGGGCCGCGACAGTGTGCGGCGTTCAGCCTCATTGAACTGCTCGTGGTCATTGCCATCATTGCAATCCTCGCGGCGATGTTGCTCCCGGCCCTTTCGAACGCCAAGGAGACCGCCCGCCGAATCAACTGAATCAGCCACATCAAGCAGCTTGGCGTCGCGTTTACGATGTACGCCGACGAGAATGAAGGCCACTTTCCGCCAAGGCAACCGCCCTATTGGATGACGCGCCTTCAGCCTTACTATCAGGACTTGCGTCTCCTCGTCTGCCCGAGTGATCCACAGTTTGCCATCACGGCCACCAATACCCCCGACACCGCGCCGCGCAGTTACCTCGTCAACGGTTGGAACGACTGGTTCGAGGCGAATCTCTCCGAGACGAATTTCGCCGCCTACATGAACCACCAGTGGCCCGAGGGGATGCGCGAGCTGGCCGTTCGCGAGCCGTCCGAAACCATCCTGCTTGGCGAGAAGCTCACGGAATCGCTGCACAAACACATGGACCTCGCGCAGGGCATCGGCAACGACAGCGACCAGATCGAGGAGGGCCGGCACTCGCGCGGCCTCGGCAACGCGACGGCCGGCGGGTCCAATTACGGTTTCGTGGACGGCAGCGCCCGTTTCCTCCGCTACGGCCGGGCGCTTTATCCGATCAACCTCTGGGCCAACACCGATTTCTGGCGCACAAACACCGCCGCCCCTTGACGGCCGGAGGAGGGACAGCTACTACCCTAGCCGCGCCTGCTCCCATGAAGTGGCTCAACGGAATCCTGCTCACGGCTCTTCTCGCCCGGCCGGCGCCCGCGGCGGAGACCAACGTCGCCGCCATTCACGGCTGGTGCCGCTCGCTGAGTTTCGATGGCGGAGAAGCGATGCTGCACAACGGACCCGCCAGTTCCGCTTTTTCCACGTTCGACGGCCAGCCGAACACACTGTTGATACAGCAACTCGGCACCACCGCGTTCGTCAGCAACGAGGTGCGTCCCCGCGCCGGATCGCCCGGCGTTTACGAGACGGACTATGGCTTTTTTCGCCCGTTCGGTTTCGTCGAACTCGGCAGCCTCGTGCTCACACTCCCAACGACGGACGCGGACGCGAATGGCGTTCCAGACGTCGTGCAGGTGAACCAGTCCGGCGCGGCGGTGCTTTCGGGCAATGGCCATCAGGATTCGCCCCAGCCGCTGGATTTTCCGGTCACCGGCCAGCTTCAACGCGCCGCCGGCACAAACCGCGGCGCGTTCACGCTTGGGTGGACGAATTTCGCCGGCTTCGCCACGCTCGGCTCCACGCTGTGGGTGCTTCACTTCGACGGCCAGGCCCGCTACACGCGCACCGCGTCGAATGTGATGCGCTTCCAGTTCACTCTGCGCGGCAACACCGGCTTCTCGCTCGTCGTCACCGGCTCGACCGTTTACACGTCGCGCAGCGCGGACGAAGTGCTTCTGCCGCAGTTCAAGCTCCGCAGCGGCTCGCGCCAGTACACCATCCAGCCCACCACGCTCGTCCGCGCTGGAAATCGTTACACCGGCGAGTTCAAGTTCCTGGACGGCCTCCCGGACACGTCGTGGCGCGATTACACCGACTGGCCGGTGGAGATCACCGACACGACCGACATCAACGCCAACGGCGTGCCCGACCTGTCCGACCCGCTCGTCGTGCCGGACTTCGTGCCGCCGAAGCTGGCCATTACCTTTCCGGCCTCCAATGCCCGCCTCACCAACGCCGCCGTCACGGTGAAAGGCACCGTGACCGAGGACCGCGCGCTGGCCGAGGTTCTTTATAGCCTCAACGGCGAGCCGTTCACAAATGCTGTCGTGGTTTCGAATCTCTGGTTTGCCCCCGTCACGCTCAGAGCTGGCACGAATTTTTTCGCTATCCAGGCGACCGACGCCGCGACCAACACGTCCTTGGCCGTCACGCGGAAATTCATCCACGTCGTCAATCTACCGTTCACCAACGAGATTGTCGGCGCCGGCTCAGTGTCGCCGAATCTCGACCGCCGCCTGCTCGAAGTCGGGCGCCGTTACACGATCACCGCGGTGCCCGCGGCGTCGAACCTTTTCGCCTTTTGGAGCGGCGGTGCGACTTCGGCCGTGGCGAAGCTCACGTTCACGATGAGGTCGAACCTCGTTCTTGTGGCGAACTTCGTCCCGAATCCGTTCCTCCCGATCCAAGGCCCTTACACGGGCCTCTTCAGCGAGACGAACCAACTCCTCCACGAAACCTCGGGTTACTTCAGCGCGAAGCTCGCCCAGCGCGGCGCGTTCAGCGCCAGCTTGCGCCGCGCCGGTCGCACGCTGCGGTGGAGCGGGCAGTTTGCGCTCGACGGCAAAGCCACGAACACCGTCCGACTCAGCGCCACCAACCAGCTTCTCGTCACGCTCTGCCTCGACCTGACGAACGGCACCGAGCGGATCACAGGGCCGATTGCCGAAGGGGACCGCATTGCGGAACTCATTGCGAACCGGACCCAGCCCAGGTCCGCCACCAATCCCGCCGCGCCCTACGCCGGCAAGTACACCCTCTCCTTCGTACCGGAGGCTGGCGTCGCCGGACCCGCGGGCGCGAGCCTCGCCGCCATCAGCGCCGACACCAACGGCAACTTGAAACTGAGCGGCTACCTCGCCGACGGCACGAAGCTTGCCGCCAAAGGCGCGGTCTCGAAGGACGGCCTCTTTCCGCTCCAGCAAACGCTCTACAGCAGCAAAGGCTCGGTCCTGAGCTGGTTGATGTTCACCAACAATCTGGACACGAATCTCGACGCCCTTGCGAATTGGACCAAGCCGACGCGGCCCGCGGACAAACATTATCCTGGCGGGTTCACCAACCTCCTGGCCGGCCTCGGCGTCCGCTATTTCTTCAACGAACTCACAAACGCCCTCGCGGCCATGCCCTCCAGCGCGGTTGCCGTAGGTGCGCTGCCGACTCCCGACACCACCAACGCCGTGGTCTGGAATCCCGCCCAGCGACGCATGACCAACGCGGCCGGCATGACTGTCACCCTCAATGCGGCGACCGGTTTGTGGGACGGCATCTACCCGGAGTCGGTGAGCAGACAACGGCTTCCCTTTAAGTCCACTCTTCAAAAACTCGCCGATCGCTACGTGGGACTTGGATATATCATCCAATCGAACATCACAGGAATGGTCGACTTCGGCCCTGTCCCATGAGTAAACCCAAGAAACCAAAGCCGGAGAAATCCGCCCAACAGCCCCCGCCCGCGCCGCCACCCGGGAACGGCAACGGCGCGCACATCGTCCTCGAAGCCGACTCCCCCGCGGCCCCCGCGCGCGTCGTCGAGCCGACCAAGGTCGAGCTGCCCATCCACCGCCGCGTGGACACGGGATTCCTGCAGTATGCCAGCTATGTGATTCGCGACCGGGCGATTCCCAGCCTCGCCGATGGCCTCAAGCCGGTGCAACGGCGCATCTTGTGGGCGCTGCGCGAAAAGGACGACGGCAGGTTCATCAAAGTCGCCAACGTCGTGGGCCATTGCATGCAGTTTCATCCGCACGGCGACGCGTCGATCGGCGACGCCCTGGTCGTCCTTGCAAACAAACGCTACCTCATCGAAGGCCAGGGCAACTTCGGCAACATTTACACCGGCGATCCTCCGGCGGCCCCGCGCTACATCGAGTGCCGCCTCACCGAACTGGCGCGAGCCGAACTGTTCAATGACGAGATCACCGAGTTCGTTCCAAGCTATGACGGCCGAAATCGCGAACCCGTCGCTTTGCCGTCCAAGCTGCCACTCACGTTGATGCTCGGCGCTGAGGGCATTGCGGTGGGCCTCGCGGCAAAAATTCTTCCCCACAACTTCCCCGAGCTGCTCGAAGCGCAAATCGCCATCCTCAAGAAGCAACCCTTCAAATGCCTCCCCGACTTTCCGACCGGCGGCCTGATGGACGCGCGCGACTACCGCGATGGCACGGGCACGGTGAAGGTCCGCGCGAAACTCAAGGTCAAGGATGAATCGACCGTCGTCATCAAGGAGATTCCCCCGACGACCACCACGGATTCGCTCATGGCATCCATCGAGGACGCCGTGCGCAAGGGCAAGCTCAAGGTGCGATCCGTCAACGATTTCACCTCCGAGGAGGCGGAAATTGAGGTGAAAGCCCCGCAAGGCGTCTCTTCCGAGAAACTGGCCGACGCGCTCTACGCCTTCACGGACTGCGAGGTGACCATCGCCAGCCGCATCGTGGTGATCAAAGACAATCGGCCGGTCGAACTCACGGTCAGTGAAGTGCTCAAGACGAACACCGCGCAACTCGTCGCCCTGCTCGAGCGCGAACTCGAATTAAAGGAGAAGCATCTTGAGGACGAACTGCACTTCCGCACGCTCGAACGCATCTTCATCGAGGAACGGCTCTA
>CAZZAQ010000335.1:0-5777 GCA_964652165.1 uncultured Bifidobacterium sp. | reverse complement strand
CTTCCAGCCTACCTGCAGGAGCTGCCCGTCCCATACCGACGCCTTTGTAGCCAAGCTGTCCGCCACGGGCGCGTCGTTGGTCTACTCCACCCATTTGGGAGGAACCGTCTCCGAGTCCGCATTCGGAATCGACGTTGATTCCGGCGGGCACGCCTACGTAACCGGCAGGACTGTGTCCGGCGATTTCCCCACCACACCGGGATCCTTGCAGCCTGCAAGCGCCGTTTTTGCTGCCGGTGGCGAAGAAGCTTTCGTCACCAAGCTCAGCCCGAGCGGATCAAGCCTGATCTATTCCACCTTTTTGGGGGGCGACTTTCACGACTTCGGGCGGCGTATCGTAGTGGATTCCCTGGGCACGGCCTACGTGGCTGGAACCACCAGCTCTGTCGCCTTCCCCGCGGCGAACCCTCTCCCTGGCTCGTGCGGCGTGTGCAGTGGACTGGGCTCCGATGCCTTCGTTTCCCGTCTCAATGCAGACGGCTCTGCCCTGCTGTTTTCCACCTGGCTGGGCGGAAGCATCGGGGTTCCCAATCCGGGCGGTGGCCTTTACAACGCCGTGGACACGGGTGCCGCCCTTGCCGTCGACCCGGTGGGAAACATCTACCTGGCTGGCCAGACGCTCTCCGCAAACTTTCCGATTCAAGGCGCCAGTCAAGCCACAAGCGGGGGCCTCGACGACGGCTTTGTAGCCACCATCCGCCCGCAGATAGAACTGAATCCCGGCCTGCTGGTATTTCCCAATCAGGCAGTTGGCGTACCCAGTGCGCCCCGCAGCGTTGAAGTACTCAACCGAACGGCAGCACCCGTCTCTGTGACTGCCATCATGCCCGGCAGTGGAAACACCGCAGACTTCTCCCTGGAAGCCGACAACTGCTCCGGCCAAACTCTGAATGCCGAGCAAGGCTGCTCGTTTGCGCTGAGCTTTATTCCCGGCGCCACCAACCTCCGCAAGGCCGAGTTCCTGATTCAGCACAGTGCTGCTGCCGGCACGTCGGTGCTCAATCTGTCGGGCACGGGCGGCTTCCCCATTCTCGACGTGTCACCCGGCAGCCTGACCTTCTCCGACCACGCAATTGGGACCACGAGTGCTCCCCAGCAGGTCACACTGACTCTTCTAAACGACGTGACGCTGATTTTCGCTGGTGTTGAGACGACGGGAGATTTTCAGCACAACAGGATTTGCTCCAATTCTCTTGGAACCGGGGGCTCCTGCCTGGTCGAAGTGGCCTTTTCACCGACCGGGGAGGGGCTGAGGACCGGCAGCCTGCTGATCCACGATAATTCTCAAAGCAGCCCGCACACGATACTGCTGACTGGTACCGGACTGCCAGGGCCGGCTGCATCGGTCTCTACCGGAAACCTCGCCTTCGGCAATCTCGCCGTGGGCACGACCAGCCTTTCGCAGGTTGTCACCTTCACCAATATCGGGACTACTGCGCTCAACATCAGCGGCATCACCATCTCCGGAGACTTTTCCCAGACCAACACCTGCCAGACAGCGCTGCAACCCAGCAGTTCGTGCACAGCCCAGGTGACGTTCACACCCATGGCCATTGAGCTCCGCAACGGCACTCTCACGTTCACCAGCAACGCGCCGGGCAGTCCTCACGCGGTGTCTTTGCAGGGCCGCGGTGTCGACTTCCAGGTCGCACTCCCGCCAGGCTCGCCCAATTCCGTCACCCTCAACGCCGGCCAGACCGCTACCTTCAATCTCTCATTTGTGGGTTCGACGGGCTTCGCCAGCAATCTGAACCTGACCTGTTCGGGAGCGCCGCCCTTTGGCAACTGCACTATCAATCCCGGAAGTGTTTCCGTGGTGAACACAACCCCGGCCTCCGCCACCGTTTCCGTCACCACACGTGCCCCCAGCAATGCCGCCGGAAGCCTTGCGGTGTTTCCGGGCGCCGGCGGTTCGGCTGCCTGGGCCTTGCTTGTCGTCCTGCTCGCCATGGGCTGGATGGCCTCCCGCGCTGCCGCCCAACTGCGGCCTCTGCCAGCCCGCCAGAGCTGGAGCCTGCGCGCCACGCTGCTGCTCGCGCTCCTCTTCGCGGCCTGTGGCGGCGGAGGAGGAGGGAGCAGCAACCCTCCGCCTTCGATCCCGGGAACCCCGGCTGGGAGTTACACCGTTACCGTCACCGCCACTCCTTCCTTCGGCAACACCCATACCATCACCCTGACGGTGGTGGTGCGCTAGGCGACCGTTTATGCCGGCCCCACCACCACGGTCACCGACCAGGCGGGCAAAGTACGCAAAAGCGAGTCCGACGCCCTGGGGCGGCTGATTCGCGTCTGGGAGCCGAACAGCGCCGGCTCGCTGGTCAACAAGACCCGCTACTTCTACGACACCCTCGACAACCTCACCTGCGTCTTGCAGCTTGCCGCCGACGCCGAGCCCGCAAGCTGCACCGCGCCCAGCGCCACCTGGCGCCCGCGCACGTTTACCTACAACTCGCTGTCGCAGCTTCTGACGGCGGTGAATCCCGAATCGGGCGCCATCACCTACACCTACGACTCGTGGAGAGGCAGCGCTAGATCGGTTTGGAAATGCTCTCCATACTGTTACGGACCGCGAGTCGCCCCAGCACTCCGGATATCAACCCTGGTTTGGATTCAATAGCCCATCGTCAGTTGGGCACCGCAGGGCGGAAGGTAGGGCTGCTAGTTCCAATAATGTACGCGACGAAGCAGCTAGGCACCAGGCACATGTAGCGGCTAGGATGCTTTGGGCCAGGTTCAACAAGCAACTGGACGAGAAACGAAAGGAAGAGGAGAAGAAGAAGGAGAAGAAGAAGTGAAGGTCACCTATCGTTGGAGAGTCTGGTCCTCAATTGCTTTCGCAGTCTTGATGGTTGGGTCTGCATATCTGTTCTTTGACTGGGGAAACTACGCTCTGTTTCCCGGCTTCATCTTGGTAGTTCGCTTCTTTTCAGCTGGTGTTCATGCAGGCCCCCTTCTGGACGTCGCTACCGCTGCAGTCAGTTTTGTCATCTACTTTAGTGCCGCCTACTTGCTTCAAGCTGTTTCTACAAAGCTGATTAGGCGCTGATGGGCGGGTGGCCCACGTTCGCGCCGTGCCTTTCGGTGCTAACGCGGGAGAAGCGTCTAGACTCCGGTGAAGGACCGCGGCCGGGTGCTCCCCCGATTCGTTCGGATGTGAATGTCACCGTTCCGCCAGACGCGAGTTCAGTCAGCGTCTCGGGTGAGGTGTCTAGCTCTGCCCAACCAGAACATCGCCTACAGCTTCAACCGCGACGGCTCCCTGTGGAGGGTCTACTACCCCAGCGGGCGGGTCATCACCTACGCGCCCAGCGCCGCCGGGCGGACGCTCTCAGCGGTGGACACGACGAATGCGATCAACTACACGACCAACGCCCTCTACGCCCCGCACGGAGCGCCCACCAGCCTGAAGAATGGCGTTGTGTCGGGCGGCTTCGCCGGCATCACCACCACGAACGGCTACAACAACCGCCTGCAGCCGGTAGTCCTTTCCGCTGCTGCACCTGCCGCCACCGTGTACAGTTTTACCTATGATTTCAATTTCGGAACGCCGACGGCCCCGATTAACAACGGTAACGTGAAGCAGATCCGGAATGACGTAACCAATGACCGGACGCTGAACTTTACCTCCGACGAATTGAACCGCATCAAGACCGCGGACACGCAAGCCAATACCGGCACCTACTGCTGGGGGCAGAGTTTCACTAGTGGAATTGACATCTGGGCGAACCTGAAGACCATCACCGTTAGCAAGTGCAACCCGCCGGCGCTGAGCTTGGGCATTGACACCAAGAACCGCATTACGAACACGGGCTTTGCGTATGATGCTGCCGGCAATATGACGAACGGGGGAAGTGGTGTCCTGACTTACGATGCAGAAAATCGGCTAACCGCGGCGGCTGGCGTAACCTATACGTATGATGGCGATGGGAAACGCGTCAAGAAGTCCAGCGGCAAGCTGTACTGGACGGGCATGGGCTCGGACACCCTGGTCGAGAGTGACCTGGCGGGAACCATCGGTGACGAGCACATCTACTTCAACGCCAAACGCACGGCCCGGCGTACCAGTGCGGGAGTGGTCAACTTCTACTTCGCCGACCATCTCGGCACTTCGCGCATGATCACGAGTGCTACCGGCGGCCCCTGCTACGACGCCGATTATTACCCCTACGGTGGTGAACGCGTTTACCTGAACACCTGCTCTCAGAACTACAAGTTCACCGGCAAGGAGCGCGACGCCGAGTCTGGACTCGATTACTTCGGAGCCAGGTACTACGGAAGTTCACTGGGCAGATTCACTTCGCCCGACAGACCGTTTGCGGATCAGAAGCCAAGGGATCCTCAGAGCTGGAATCTCTACAGCTACGTAACCAACAATCCGCTGCGGTTCGTTGACCCCACGGGCATGGTGAAGCGTGACGCCACTGGACAAATCATCTTCACGCCACAGGGGAAGGTGGATAGGAACTTCACGAACGGGGACTCGCGAAGAGGCACGATGCAGCCCGGCTACATCCAAGCTGACAACGGCGCGAAAATCCAAGCCTTCCAGCAGGTGGGCGGCAGTTCGGCGTACAAGTGCGACTGCCACGGCCTGACGTTCGCCGACGGCAAATACTGGGTCAACAATGACCAGGTGAACAAGCTGCTCAAAGGCGACGGGTACGAGAAGACCAAGACGCCTCAGGCTGGAGACGTGGCGGTTTTCAAAGCAAATGGCAAGGTGGTGCACAGCTTGACTGTCACCGGCGCGAACGACAAGGGGTCGGTAACGGAAGTGACAGGTCTCGGCGGCACGGAGCAGAAAGCCCACAGCGACACGCCGGAGCAAGTGCAGCAGCAGTTTGGTCAATTACTCGACACGAAAGTGACTGTCGAGTATTACCACGACTCGAAGCCCGACCGTCCCACTGATGAGAAGCTCGACCAGGTGAAAAACTATGAGAAACCGAGAGATTAGTAGCCGTACAATCTACGTCCTGATCAGCTTCTTCTTGCTGAGGCCGTTTATGTGGGCGCAAGACGACGTGAAACTGCCAACCGAGCCCGAACTCGGGAAGCGCATCGTGGTGCCACGGAATGCGGACGTGGGCCGTTGCATGACGAGTCCAGGGCAGATGGACAAGTGTGTGAAAGCCACGGTTAACGGAATCAAGTACACCGTGGGATATCGCAAACGTGGTAGTCGAGGCAATGTGGTGACGTACGTCCACACCAATGACCCGAAGTTCCAATCACCGGAAGGGCTGCATGTC
This sequence comes from uncultured Bifidobacterium sp., assembly GCA_964652165.1. Lineage (GTDB taxonomy): Bacteria > Verrucomicrobiota > Verrucomicrobiia > Limisphaerales > JADJPG01 > DASTLJ01. The sequence goes on along the minus strand of CAZZAQ010000335.1, from coordinate 525 downwards.
GGTGATGTAGCTACGGTTGAGAACCCCGAAAGCATCATCGCAGCGCCGGGCTTCGAAATCTACGGCAAGAAGGGCAAGGGATGGATCCCTGTCGTGGGTTTCAACGGACAGGTGGATGTGGCCCAAGAAGGCCAAGCGGACGAGAAGCGAGAAGCCAAGACCCTCAAGCCTGCTACAGAAAGTCCAGTCCGCCTGCGGATCAGGGGCTTCACCAAGCGGGCAGCCCCCAACCGAAGCCGCAGGTTAGCTTGAACCTGCTGGGGGAACTCGTTCGGCTACGACATCTGGGCGAACCTGCTGTCGAAGACCGTCACCAAGTGCACGGCGGAGACGCTCACGGTCGCGGTCAACACCAGCAACCGCATCACCAACGCGGGCTTCACTTACGACGCCGCCGGGAACATGACCAACTCCGGCTCCGGCCTCATGACCTACGACGCCGAGAACCGCCTCACCAACGCCGCGGGTGCCACCTACACCTACTACGGCGACAATACCCGCCACGAGACGATCCGCCTGCGCGAC
>CAZZAQ010000334.1:0-5782 GCA_964652165.1 uncultured Bifidobacterium sp. | reverse complement strand
GCGGCGCACGTGGCCAACGCCCAGCGCGAAGAGTTTTTTGGCCGGCAGCAGGATGAATTGCTCCGCCCCGGTCCGGCTCGCGAGAAGCTCGCAGTGCTTCCGCATCGAGAAACCCTGCGGCACCTTGAGCGTCGTCCACAATTTGTAGGTCGAGCCTGCGGAAACCGTGTCCGTCGAGCGGGTGACGACGTGCCCGCTGAACGGATCCTGCTGAAACATCCAGTCGAACGCCGAATTCAGGCTCGCGTCGGGCACCTGCCAGGCCACCAGCGCGCCATTGGCCAGGTTCGTGGCCAGGAGCGTCTGGCGCACTCGCCGGACGTTGCCCGCCACCTGCATCGCGCGGATGCGTTCGATGACCGTTTCGAGCGGCACGCCGGAGAGCCGGGCGATGTGCCCGAGCGGATCGCGTTGAAATCCCTGCACGCGATCCTCGGAGACAGCGAGAATCCTCGCGTTGATTGGGTCGTTGAATTCAACCGGCACTGTCATCGAACTCATTGGCGCACTTTGTAGCAACAGGAGCATTTTGAACAGAAGGAAGCAAAGGCAGCAAAGGGCCGGCGAATCAAAAGTCTTTGCGATCTTCGCGCCCTTCTGTTCAATAGTGAACGCGTTCAGTTGTTTGCGCCCAGAGGTCAGCCTTCATGTTGCGTTCTCAGAAGGCATTCGTCCGCCAGTAAGGCGTGGTGGCCCAGAGGTTGATCGGCGACAGACACTTGCCGAAACGCAGAAATTGCACGCTGCCGTCCACGAACCCGTAGATGGAGCCGCCGCCGCCGGAGTTGCTCCCGCGCGAGCTGTGGCGGGTCTGTTCGAGTTCCGTGATGTCGTTGCCCACCACGCCGACGGGGCCGCCGCCGCCGCTGCCTCGGCTGGCTTCCAGGAAATCCATCCAGAAATGGCCGGAGGTGGGCTCCTTCTCGCCGAACGTGATTGTGGCCGACGGTTCGTGGATGTCGTTTTCCGTGATCGAGTTGGTCATGCGGAAGGTGCCGAAGAAATCGTTGAAGCCGTTGAAAATGTAGCTGCGCGGCGCGCTGTCGGCCAGATTGGGCCTGGGGCCCCCGCTGGTGAAGGGCGCCGGCACGTCGCTCGGACAGCGAAGCAGGTTCAGGTTTTGATATCCGTCGTAAAGCAGAGCGGGCCACCAGTTGGTGGAAACGCTGCGGGTGGGAAACCTGCCTTCGCTTTCATCCACATACATCTGCAAGGCCAGAGAGAGCTGTTTGGTGTTGTTGGTGCAAGCGGCCCGCCGGCCCATTTCCTTGGCCTGCGACAGCGCGGGCAGAAGCATCGCGGCAAGAATGGCGATGATCGCGATGACCACCAGCAGTTCGATGAGCGTGAAGGCCAGCCGCTCATGAGGAAACGAACGCTGAACGAATTGCTTAATGGCACGCATGGACTTGCACTCAGGTATGGACTGAGCGCGAAAGCGGCTCATTCAACCCAACGCCCGTAAAGACGCTCGGGCTGGCAAGGGGTTACAAATACTGCCACCCCACGGAGGAGCGTGCATGCGCAGCGGCCGTGCATCCCCAAGGTGTTGCTTGAATCGCAGTCCGCAAGCGGCTTCTCCCACTCCCCGTCGGACGGGGAGAGAACTCCCCGAATTTTTTGCGCGCAGGGTGCCCCTGAACCAAAAAAATGCGCAACCCGTTGACAAACAAGCGATGCATTTTGAGGGTCATGACCAGCGTTGGCCATTCTCATTCCTTGATTCCCTTGCCCCCATTCCCCTGCCAAATCCGGAAGTGTCTTTGGCCGCACGGCTCACGGTGCTGGCAAGGGAATGGGGGCAAGGGAATGAGAACAGCCAGTTTCAATTAGACCGCGTGCCCCTGAACGCCAAAATGCCCGACACGTTGATAATCAAACGATGAATTTTGAGGTTCATGGGCAGCCTCCTCGATTCCCAAATCGCGCATCGGGGCCATGAACCCGGTAGGGACGCGCTGCCGCGCGTCCAGGCCGACGGCAGGTCGGCCCTACCAAGTTCATGGAAAGGGAGAAACCACCAACAACTTCGGGATGCACCGGCGCAGCGGCCACCCTGTTTTTTCATCTGGACAACGGGCGGCACTTCCTGAAAAATGTCACATAATCGTAACACCAGTCGCGGCGGCAGCGACGCGTGGTCGTACGAAGGAGAGATCGTCTTCGAATCGCTGCGCTACCGCTGGCGGCACGATGCCCAGGAACTGCCATTTGTGTACGGGCCGCAATATGCAATTTACAACGCCACGATGCTCCACACCGGGGCTTACGACGTGGTGGTGAGCGACGCGTTGGGGGCTGTCACCAGCCAGCCGGCGACGCTGACGCTGACCCCACCGGTCCTGCGCGTCGAGCATGTGACGATCCATCCGCCGCAAGTGCAGCTCTGGTGGCAGTCGCCGGACCACATGGCCGAGCGCACGACCGAGTTGCCCAACAGCGCCTGGGAGTGGATTTCATACCCCTATAGCGGGGTGATCCTCGACGCGACAAACCACCAGGCATATTTCCGGTTGCGGTTCATGCAGCGGCCGGTGGATTAGCCTTCCATGAACCGGCAACGACACGTCCTGACGCTCACGCCCCCGTGAGCCGTCCGCATGGCCCACGAAGTTAACCGGAAAGTCGGCACAGGAACTCCTACGCGAAAAGTCGGCAAGTCGGCGAGAAAAGCCTTGCGTGGATCGTGAACTTTGGATACGAACCCCACGATGGAACTCATCTCTATGTAAATAAAAAACCAACTTTGCGTGGCCTCGATGTCTGAGGTGAGTGTGCATGAGGTGTCGCGCCGTTCTTGTTCCGTGAGCCATCGGCCGCGCAGCAATCAAAGGAGAGAACGAATAAGAAGCCTCAAATCCGAGCCAAGCTGGCCTTGATCGAAGCGTTGGCCATTGTCGCGCTCAGTTGGAGCACATCGAGCGCACCGAACCTGAATGCCGTCGTCGCAGAGGGGAAAGAACTCCAGTTTGGGACTTTCTGGTCCCTCCAACGGCCGAACTATGCTCCATTTCCGAGAAATCCGTTTCCAGATCGCCCCGTAATTGAATCGAAGGACGGCAAGCTGTTTTTCGACGACCGCGACGTTGATTATAAGCAGCTTGACGCGGAATTGGCGGCCGTCGCGGCGGAGCAAAAATCCGAGGATACCACTTCGGCAGGCGTCGGCCCAGCCGGCGGCGGAGCAGGTCCGATGGACGCAAACGGCAACGACCTGCGGTTGTCAATCGAACTCATCGACGGTGAACTGAAGCGCATTAGCTTCAACTCCCGATCCGGATTAGTCTACTACGTGGAGCAAACCGCCAATCTCGTGGATTGGTTTCCCTTTCAGACCCTCGTGGCCGACGACACCAACGAGGTGTTCCATGCCTTCGATCCGGGCGTTCGCTTCTTTCGCGTGCGGGAAGGCGACGACCGGATTCAATTTCCGGATTGGGGCGGGGTGATCGAGCAATTCGCATACTTCGACGTGTGGACTTCGATCCAGGGCACTTACACATTGGAACTTTTCGGAGATGGCAACCTGCTTTATCAAGCCACCCTGCCCGTGCCGCCCAACGGCTTCTTTGGCGTGTACGACGGCAACTACGACCCGAATTTCTGGCCGTTTGCCGGCCATTACGACATCGACGAATGGGAGTTGCGGGTGACGGTCACCCCCGAGGGCGGGGGCTTCAACCCGGCGGCACCAGCGCAGGCCAACGTCAAAAAGAAGGGCCGTCGGCGCCCACACCAACCGCCCTACGCCGGTCTGACCGTGCAGCAGATTGGCGTGGTTTCCGCAGTCGGCAGCGCGCAAGAGGATGTCGATCAGTACATGGAAACAATCTTCGTTATGCATCATCAGGCCGCCTACCAAATTGACCTGGATGGCGCGCTGTTAAATGAATTCACGACGCCGACTCCGGCCATCCAGGGCGCTGCGGACTGGACGAAGCTGCGGACGCTCATCCAGGACGCCTTCGATCCGTTCGGCTACTTCCACTACTTTGGCCACGGCAGCAAGGGGCTGATCGGCATCGTCGGCGCTCCGGCCACATCGATCACGTTGGCGCAATTGCAAGCGTCTCGACTGACCAACACCCCGATGAACTACGCCATCCTCGACGGCTGCCGGGCCGGCGAGAATCCGGACATGTTGGAGGCTTTCATCTTTTTCCCGAGGGTCATCCCACGGGACACGTTCCTGCTTAACGGGTGGATACCCCGGTTTGGGGCGAGTTGGGGCAAGACGAAGCGCATCGAGTTCATCGTCCAAGGAACGCTGGTCTACCGCCATTTCGATTTTTGGGTGGATTACTATACCAAGCTGACGGAGCGCAACGGCGTGGGCTTTATGTTCCGCAGTTACAAGAACGCGTATGACTTTGCCAAACAACCAAATGGCATGGGGGTCAATCCCAACACCACGCAGAACGATGAAGCGGGCGGATTTGTTCCCAAAGGTTGCTACGAATGTTTCTTCGACGAATGAGCCGGTCGTATTTCTGTGAACACCAAGTTCTGGTTCAAACTCCTTTTGGTCTTCCTGGCCGTGGCAGGGATGCTCATTCTCTTTTCCCGCCGCGAACGCGCCACGCCTGCTGCCGGCCTGCCGCCGTCGCCGACACAGCAGGTGCGGATTGAGCCGCCGCCTGTCCCGATGGCGTCAGATGCGTCGCCATCGACCAGCGCGCCACCAGCCCCCGAGGCGGTTTTACAACTCCTAAGCAAGGGCATCAACCGGTTCATTGCCAACGCCCGCCCGTTTGGAGTGGAGTCCGCCATCCGCCCCGAGGACATCACTTGGGTCAGGACGAACAACCATGGCAGGAGCTTCCTGGCGGAAACCAAGACTCACCTCTATGAGGTGCAAGGCGAAAGCGTGGCATTCTACATTTCTAACACGGAGAGCACGGACTTCCGGCGAGACCCCACGGCCAGGAGCCGTTGGTACCAAGCCAGCGGGGCGTGGACGAAGGAGGAGGCGCTGAAAGAGACCCACGCCATCATGGACCGGCTCGGCATCAAGGCGACCGAGGAGAGTGTAGAATACAGGGCGACGCCATTCCCTGTGAAGAATCCGGCAGGGGAGACCGTTGAGGTGACTCCGTTTCACACGGTCTGGCTGCAACTGACGAATGGCGTCATCGAGGCGCAGTATCGAATGGGCACTTCAGGGCCAGGCCGGCTGGTGCGTTGGTTCAGAACCGTTCCGTGAGTGGCCCAGGCATCGACAGCGGGATGTGCATGGGCGCGCCAGGTTGACGTGCTTCGCCGCCAGCGACTTGGGGCTGATTCTATTCCACAAGGTTTGGATTCACATGACCAATGGTATGGGAGCCATCGGCGCATAATATCGAAAGGGCAAGTCGGGACCAGGCCGTCTCACCCGTTGGACGAGCACCGTCCCAGAGCCGGCGCCTGAGAAGTGAGACCTTCGCTGGCCCGGCACCGAAGGCGCTTCCTGGTTTGGCGGCCGTGCGGCCAGGGCAGGCGAGACGCCCGCCCTACGTTGGAGCCGCTCCCATTCCTGGGCGGCTACCCAGCAGGTTCCTTTTGCTTGTCGGCTTCGGCTTTGCGCTCTTCGTCGGCGGCGTCGAAGGCGTGCTGGAGGGCCACGAGGTCTTCGCCGGGCTTGAGGCTGTCGAGGAGTTTCTGCTCTTCGCGGAGTTGTTCCTCGCTGTAGCTGGCCGCCTTGATGGAAAGGCCGATGCGCCGGTCGCCCTTGTCGATTTTGATGACGCGAGCGGTGACATCCTGGCCGGGCTTGAGGACGTTCTTGATCTTATCGACCCGC
>CAZZAQ010000333.1:1181-5799 GCA_964652165.1 uncultured Bifidobacterium sp. | reverse complement strand
CTCCGAGGGGGAGAGGGCCGGGGTGAGGGGGCGGACAGCAGACGCAGGAGCGAAGAACGCCTGGCCCTCGTTCACGTCGGGCGGCAACACTTCCTCGCCCATCGCGCGCGCTTCGTCGAGGACGACCTTGAGCTTGTCCTGCGACCCCATGTCGTTCGTCATCATCGCGCTGAGAAACTCGACGGGGTAGTTGCCTTTCAGATAGGCGGTCTGATAGGCGACGACGGCGTAAGCGACGGCGTGCTATTTGTTGAAGCCGTACCCAACGAACTTTTCGAGCAGGTCGAACACCTGGTTGGCCTTCGCGGCGGGAATTTTGTTCGTTTTCGCGCAGCCCCTGACGAAGATCTCGCGCTGGCTGGCCATCTCCTCGGCCTTCTTCTTGCCCATCGCGCGGCGCAGCAAGTCCGCCCCGCCGAGGGTGTAGCCGGCGAGAAGTTGTGCCGCCTGCATCACTTGCTCCTGATAAATCAGCACGCCGTAGGTCTCCTTGCTGATGGATTCAAGGAGCGGGTGCTCATAGACAATGGCGACCTGGCCGTGGCGCCGCCTGATGAAGTCGGGAATCAGGTCCATCGGCCCGGGGCGGTAGAGCGCCACCAGAGCCGTGATGTGTTCGACGGAGGAGATCTGGAATTTGCGGCACAAGTCGCGCATCCCGCCGGATTCGAGCTGGAACACGCCGACCGTGTTGCCCTTGTTGAGAAGTTCGTAGGCAGACGCGTCGTCGAGCGGAAGGTTGTCGATCGGGATGTCGATGCCTTGTGTTTGCTTCACCATCTCGCACACGTTGCGGATGACGGTGAGCGTCTTCAGCCCGAGAAAGTCCATCTTGAGCAGGCCGAGGTCGCCAACCGGATCCATCGCGTATTGCGTGACGATGGTGCCGTCCTCGTCCGCCTTGAGTGGCAGCAGATTGACCAGCGGTTGGTCGCCGATAACGACGCCGGCGGCGTGGACGGAGCAGTTGCGGGCGATGTCTTCGAGGACGAACGCGACATCGACCAGCTCGCGCGTCACCGCTTCGGTCTCGTAAGCCTGCTTGAATTCGGCGGATTGCTTGAGGGCCTTTTCGAGCGACATCTTCAGGTCGAACGGGATCATTTTCGCCAGTCGATCGCACTCCGCGTAGCTCAGGCCCATGACCCGGCCGACGTCGCGCACGACGGACTTGGCGCCCATCGTGCCGAAGGTGATGATCTGCGCCACGCAATCCCGGCCGTACTTGTTGCGGACGTATTCGATCACGTCCGCGCGGCGGTCGTCGGCGAAGTCGATGTCGATGTCGGGCGGGTTGACACGCTCGGGATTGAGGAATCGCTCGAAGAGCAGGTTGTAGCGGATGGGATCGACATTGGCGATTTCCAGCAGGTAGGTGACGAGCGAGCCGGCCGCGCTGCCGCGCGCCACGCACGACACGCCCTTGCTCCGGCCGTAACGCACGAAGTCGGCCACGATCAGGAAGTAAGAGATGAACCCGGTCTTTTCGATGACGGCCAGTTCGGCGTGGAGACGGTCGAGAACGACTTTAATGGCGGCGGCGACGGCAGAGTTTTCAGTCCAGTTCCGAGTTCCGGGTTCAGGGTTCCGAGTTGATTGAGCGGGCGTGTCTGGCGAACTCGGAACTCGGGACTCGGAACTCGGAACCTGATAAGTGGGCAGCCGCGAAGGGTCGGTGATGCCCTCGACGACGAACTCCTTCCCCTCGGCGCGCGCCTTGAGGGTGTAGCGCCGATCGAGTCCCTCGGCCAGAAGCTGGCGCAAGTAGCCTTCGCGGGTGAAATGCTCCGGCGGCTGGAAGGAGGGGAAGTGCAGCGTATTGAAGTCGAACTGGACGTTGCACTTCTCGGCGATTTCGAGCGTATTCCTGACCGCGTCGGGTGTCTCAGCGAAGAGCGCCTTCATTTCCTCGGCGCTGCGCAGGTAAAACTGCTGTTCAACGTACTTCATCCGCTTCGCGTCGGAGAGCAGGCTCTGCGTGCCGATGCAGATGAGGCAGTCGTGCGCGTGGCTGTGGGCTTTGTCGATGTAGTGAACGTCGTTTGTTGCAACGCAGTTCAGGCCGAATTCCTTCGCCCAGGCCAGAAGATGCCGGTTCACCTTTGCCTGCTCGGCGAGGCCATGGTTGTGGAGTTCCAGGTAGAAATTCTCGGCGCCGAGGGTTTGTTTGAACCAGTCGATGCCGTCGCGGGCCTTCGCCAAATCATCTTGGAGGATGGCCTCGGGAATTTCACTGGCCAGGCAGCCGGAGAGCGCAATGAGTCCCTCCTTGCGCTCGGCGAGAATTTCCTTGTCGATGCGCGGCTTGTAGTAAAAGCCCTTGAGGTGCGCGTCGGTGACGAGCTGAACGAGATTGCGGTAGCCCGGCTCGTCCTTCGCCAGGAGGAGCAGGTGATGGTACACGTCGCGCCCGCCGCCGCCTGAACTTTTCTTTTCCAAGCGGCTGCCCGGCGCCACATAGACCTCGCACCCGATGATCGGCTTGATGCCTTTCTCCATCGCGCTCTTGTAAAAATCGACGGCGCCGAACAGCACACCGTGGTCGGTGATGGCGAGGGCCGGGAAATGAAGGTCATGGGCGCGGTCCATCAGCTTGTCGAGACGGCAGGCCGCATCGAGCAGCGAATACTCGGTGTGCAGGTGGAGATGGACGAAATCCGCGTGCGGCATCGGCTCAATCTAGGCCGCAGCCCGCGCCAGGGGCAAGCCGGAGATCTTCTGCTAGCCAAAGCGAAGCCGAAGCTGTAAATAGACTCGCACACAGCATGTTTGCCCAGGTCGATACCCGCGTTCCCCACGAAGTCGAACAAGAGGTCCAAAAGACCTTCCGCCGGATGTTCGCCGACGCCGACAGGGAGTTTGTCCCGCGGGCGTTTGAATGGGTGGGCGCTTGCTTCAGCGGAGCCTACGACGATTACCTGCCCATCGACGCGCGCTATCACGACCTGGAACACACCCTGCAAGGCACCCTCTGCCTGAGCCGGTTGCTGCACGGCCGGCACCGCGCTGGCGCTCAACCCGGAGTGGACCGGCACTGGTTCGAGCTGGCGCTGCTTGCAATTCTTTTTCACGACACGGGTTACCTCAAGCGGCGTGACGACCAGGAGGGCACCGGCGCCAAATACACCGTCATCCACGTCGCCCGCAGCGCGGATTTCGCGCGGGAGTTCCTCGCCCGGCAGGGGTATCCGGAATCCGACCAGAAAAGCGTCGCAAACATGATTTCCTGCACGGGCGTCAACGCCGACCTGAAAGCCATCCCATTCCAAAACGAATTGGAGCGCACGCTCGGTTTCGCGCTGGCCACGGCGGACATTCTCGGGCAGATGGCCGCGCGCGACTACGTGGACAAGCTGCCGATCCTTTACCTGGAGTTCATCGAAGCCGCGCGATGGGGCGGCGAGAGGGCGGCGCGCTTTGCCCGCTTTCGGAGCGCGGAGGATCTGGAGCGCCGCACTCCGCTTTTCTGGAAGGAATACGTACTGCCCAAAATCAGCGGCGATTTCCTTGGGCTCTACCGCTTCCTCAATGATCCGTATCCCGACGGCCCAAACCAATACGTTCGGCGCGTGGAGGAGAACCTGGAACGCATCCGCCGGAAGGCCCCGCCGGCATGACCGGGCGAATCGCCCGGTTCGCCCTCGGGTTTTCTCCGAATAACGGGCCAGCCGGCGCATTCAAACCTTGCGCGACTGCGATGACGTTTCGTTCCACATTCCTTTGGATTTTGGCTCTGGGCGCGGGGGCCGGCGGGGCGGCGCCCGCGGCGCCGTTGCCGGACAAGGTCGATTTCAACCACCACATCAAGCCCCTCCTCTCGGATCGCTGTTTCCCCTGCCACGGCCCGGACGAAAAGGCCCGCAAAGCAAAGCTCCGTCTCGACAGGCCCGAGGGCGCGTTCAAGGCGTTGGACGGCGGCATGTTCGTTATCAAGCCGGGCAGCCCGTCCAGGAGCGAAGTCATTCGCCGCATCACCACCCGCGGTCCCGACGACCGGATGCCGCCGCCCGAGTCAAAGCTCTCGCTGTCGCCAGGCGAGATCGCGCTCCTCCGCCGCTGGGTCGAGCAAGGAGCGGAGTGGAAGAAGCATTGGTCGTTCCTCCCGATTGGTGAGACGCCAGTGCCGGCAATCCGAAATCCGAAATCCGAAATCCGAAATCATGTGGACCGCTTCGTGCTCGCGCGACTGGAGCGCGACGGACTCAAGCCGGCGCCCGAGGCCGCCAGGGAACACCTGATTCGCCGGCTTTCGTTCGATCTGATCGGCCTTCCGCCGGCGCTCGACGAAATTGACGCGTATCTCGGGGACCACTCACCGCAAGCCTACGAGCGCGTGGTCGACCGGTTGCTCGCGTCGCCGGCCTATGGCGAACGCATGGCGGTCGACTGGCTCGACGTGGCGCGCTATGCGGACACCTACGGCTATCAGGCCGACCGGTTCAACCATCTCTGGCCCTGGCGCGACTGGGTGATCAGCGCCTTCAATCGCAATGTGCGCGTCAACGACTTCATTCTCTGGCAAATCGCCGGCGACCTGCTCCCGAACCCGACGCGAGAGCAGCGTCTCGCCACGGCGTTCAACCGGACCGCGTCTCGTCTCGCCGAGGCGCAGGAGCTG
>CAZZAQ010000333.1:0-1171 GCA_964652165.1 uncultured Bifidobacterium sp. | reverse complement strand
AACCGGCTGCACCGCCAGACCAATGAAGGCGGCAGCGTGGAAGAGGAATTCCGCGTCGAATACAACGCCGACCGCGTCCACACGCTGGCCGGCGCGTTTCTTGGATTGACGATGGAGTGCGCTCGATGTCACGACCACAAGTTCGATCCCATTACGCAGAAGGATTACTACCGGCTCTTCGCCTTCTTTAACTCGACCGATGAGTCGGGCCTCTACTCGCACTTTACCGACGCCATCCCCAGCCCAACGCTGCTGCTCTTCAAGGACGACGCGCAGGAGCAGAAGCATCGCGACGTGAAGCGCGCCATCGCGGCCAAGGAGCAGGAACTGGCGGCGCGGCGCGCGGCGGCGACGGCGGATTCCGAAGTGTGGCGAAAGGGATTGTTGGACGAAGCCAACGACCGTAGCCGCCGACGTGAGGAGGCGGATGGTTCGCGGCCATCAGCACTGACGAATCCGCCTCCGCACGTCGGCGGCTACGGGTTGGGTGCGCCGTGGAACGAGTCGGCGGGGCTAATCGGGCACTACACATTCGACTCGATCACGAACAGCCGGACGCCCAACGCTCTCGGCACGAATTATTCGGCGAAACTCGCCGAGTCGCCGAAACTTGTCCCGGGCCGCTTCGGGAGCGCGCTCGAGTTCAGCGGTGAGAATTCCGTATCCATCGACAAACTGGCGGATTTCAAACGCACCGACCCGTTCTCGATCTCGCTCTGGCTGAACATCCCGGAGGAGCGCGACGAGATCGTGGTGATGCACCATCAGCAGGCCGGCTCGGACGCGGGCTACAACGGCTATCAGTTCATCCTCGAAGACGGCCGGGCGAGTTTCGCGCTGGTCCACTTCTGGCCCGGCAACGCCCTCAAGGTCCGGACGAAGGAGAAGCTCAAGCTGCACGAGTGGCTGCACGTCGGCATCACTTACGACGGTTCCAGCCGGGCGGTGGGTGTGAAGCTGTTCGTCGACGGAAAGGTTGCCGAGACTGACGTCATAAAGGATCAGCTTTTCAAGGATTTCGCCAACGGTCAGCCGCTCATGCTCGCCGCCCGCTTCCGCGGCCGCGGCTTCAAGAACGGACTCATCGACGAACTGAAAGTCTACGGTCGCTGCCTCACTTCCTTGGAAATGGAACAGGAGAAGGCCGCCGGCGTTTCTCCCTCTCCCCTCG
>CAZZAQ010000332.1:0-5806 GCA_964652165.1 uncultured Bifidobacterium sp. | reverse complement strand
CGGTCCCTTCGGTGTCCGGGTCGTCGATCGGCGCGACCGTCAGCGCCGTCGAGCTGAGGCCGGCCGGGATCGTCACCGGACTCGCCAGTGCCTGGTAATCCGTCCCTGGCGTCGCCGTGCCGCCTGCGGTGAAATTCACCGTGAGTGGCGCCGCCGTGTTGCCGGTGCGCGTGACGTTGAACCGGCCCGGGTTCGCGCCGGCCTCGGAAGCGAAATTGTCCGTAGCCGCCACGGTGACCGTCGCCGGCGCGGTGACGCCGAGCGCCGCGTTGCTGCTGACGACGGAGCCGACGGCGTTCTGCACCAGCACGCTGTAAAGTCCGGCGTTGGTCAATTGCACGTTGCTCAAGGCCAGCGCCGGGTTGGTCGCATTGAGGAGGTTTGCGTTGTTGAACCGCCATTGGAAGCGCAACGGCGGCGTGCCTTGCGCCGAGACGCTGAAACTCACACTGGCGCCGACCAGCACGTTGGTCCCCTGCGGCTGCGAGACGATCGTCGGCGGCATGGTGATGGTGATGCTGGCCGGAAAAGTGGTCACGCTCCCGTAGAGGTTCCGGACGACCACCGTGTAAGCGCCGACGTCGCTCATCTGCACGTTGGTGAGGACGAGCGCGGCGTTGGTCGCGCCCCCGATGGGGTTTCCATCGCGGCGCCATTGATAACTCAACGGGAGTGTGCCGGTGGCCCCAACGCTCAACACAACCGTCGCGCCGACCAGCACCGCCTGGCTTTGCGGCTGCCCTGTGATAATGGGCGGGGAGTGCAGTTCCACGAACGTCGACGCGGTGTCGGCGCCGGCCCCGTTGACGACCAGCACCGAGTAAGTGCCGGCGTTGGTCGCCTGGAAATTGTTCACCGTGAGGGAGGCGTTCGTTGCCCCAGGTATCGCCACGCCGTTCAAGCGCCACTGATAGGCCAACGGCGCGGCCCCGGTTGCCACGACGGTCAGCGTGTCGCTGGTGCCCAGCAGCACAATGTGCGAGGGCGTGATGCTCTGGATGGCCGGCGGCGCCGGACCTGGCGCGGTCGCCCCGCCCGGCGTCGGCGCGGCGGCGATCCAGTTGACCGGGTCGTTGCCGTAATTGGCCGACACGCGGCGCTGAAGAGAAATGCCGGCGCCGTTGGTCGCCCCGTCCGCCAGCGCGGGCCAGGGAGCGGAGTCCGCGTACTTCACCTTGTCGACCAGAATTCGCGGAACGAACCCGGCGTCTGCCGTGCCCGGCGGCTGTGGCGCGTCGGGCTTGTACAGCTCCACGTTCTCGCCGTCGTTGGCCAGCCGGCCCTGCCACGGGCCGTAAATGGGCACGCCATTCCCCAGCCCGTATTTGGAGCGGAACATCGACAACGTCCCCGGCTCGGCCACGGGATCGAAACTGACCACCAGCAGCGAACTGCCTGCCGGCAGCGTCACGCCCTCCGGAAAATCGAAGTCCACCGCGTCGCGCAACTTCCACGTGTTCGTGGGGAAGGCCGTGTGGAACAGTGGGACTGGAATCGGCAGGAGGTTCCGCAGTTCGATGAACTCGTCCACGGTGTTATCGTTCGTCCCGAGGTCGGGCGGGTGGTACATGATTTCATTGATGACGACCGGCCCGACGAGCGGGGCGGCGTTCGTCCGGCCCGTGCCGGCACGGAACGCTTCGACTGTCGCGGGGTTGTCCGCGCCAAAGGTCCGGGCCCTCAGCGCCGTAACGTCCACCCCCACGCTCGTCTTGTAGCGGCCCAAGGACACCGCGTTTTCCGCGGCGCCGAACGACACGCCCGTGCGAAAGCCTGTCAGGTTCCCAGCCGCATCGGCCGTGTGCAGGTAAACCTCGTCGCCATGGGTGGAATCCAAACCGAAGAACGGCGGCCGGCCGCTAAAGTCGGCATTGAACTGGTATTCGTAAATCACCGCGAAGCCCCCGGGCTGCAGCACCGTGCCGCCGGGTATCCGGAACCGCTTCGGGTCCGTGCGCCGGTCGCTCAGGAACCAGCCCGAAATGTCCACCGGCACACCCGTCGGGTTGTGCAGTTCGATGGCGTCCTCGAACGGCAGGTCGGTGTGCGTCAGCACTTCGTTGATGACGACGTTCTCCAGCGGCAACAGGTTGCTGCGCCCCGGCGTGGCCGTGCCCGGGAACCGCACGATGTTCGTGCTGCCATCGGGGAAGCGCCCTTCGGAAACGCCGTTTTCCTGCTCGCCAAAGGTCCGCGAATCGATCAGCGCCAGTGCCGCCGAATACAACCCTATAGATTCGCCGAATTGGCTCAGGCCGAAATCGACGTGGTCCGCGCCTTGCTCCGGATCGCCGTCCGCGATGAACCGCACGAAGCCGTCCTCGCCCGCGCCGATGAACGAGAGGTTGGCGATGCGGTGCTTCGCCGGCACCAGCAGATCGTCGGTCACGTAAAGCCCGCCCAGCGCCACAGGCTGCGCGCCCGGATTGAACAGCTCGAAGAAATCGTTGTCATTGCCCGACGGATTGGCCAGCCACTCGTTGACGCGCAGCGCCGCCGGATTGCCCAGGGTCGCGCCGATATTCGCTCCGGCGGGCGTCGGCAGGTTCAATGCCCACGCGCCGGCGCCGTTGGGCACGCGGCCGATGGAACGGTCGGCCGTTTGGATGCCGAACACAACTGCATCGAGCAAGGCGCCGCCGCGCTCGGGCGCGTCGAACAAGTATATCTCGTCGCCACCGGCGCTCAGGCCAATGCCCGTGTTGAGCGGTGGCCCGCTGCTAAGCGCGCCGGCGTTGGTCGAGGCCGGCGCCGATCCGTCGCAGCTCACGAGCAGGTAAGCCCCCGAGGCCAGTGTGATGCCCGCCGGAAAGACCCAGCGGCGCGGCTCGCCCACGTTGTCAGTCAAGCTCATGCCCGCCAGGCTGACGGCGCTCGCCGACGGATTGTAAATCTCGACCCAGTCGCTCGCGTTGGTCGCGCCCGCGTTCGTGATGGACTGGTTGTTGGCCAGCACCTCATTGAGCACAAGACCCAACGTAGTGCAATTCGTCACGTTCAGACTGGCGGCGATTGAAAGGCCGAATACGATGTCGCTGCTTGTCGTGGTGGTTTGGTGGACCTCGACCGCCATCACGTTGTCCCCCACCGTCAGTGCCGAGACTGGAATGACAATGTTGTCCATCGCCGGCTCGGTGGCACTCTGGGCCAGGTTGGTGAAGGTGACCGGGTTGGCGGTGATGCGCACGCGGCCCACTTCGTTGCCGTTCAGGTAAAGCACCGCGCCGTCATCGGCGAAGATCCGGGCGTTTATAGTCCATCCGGCCAGGTTGCTGGCCACGTTGAAGTGGCTCCGGAAATAGTAGGTGATGATCTGCGGGCCGCCGCCGGGGGGAGTGAGCCTCAAGACAGTGCGGATCGGCTCGGCGTAAACGCCGGCTGTTTCAACCGCCAGCAAGGCCGGGCCATTGGACCACGCCGAATCGTTGTAATTCCGGGCGCGCCACGCCGTGCCGAGGTCCTGGCCGGACTGATCGTAGCGCCAGACCTGGTTGGTGGGCATCAGCAACACGGCCGTCGAGCTCACGGTGCAGTTCACCGTCAGCACGGCGTTGGGGGCGCCAGGAGTGGGGGTGGAGAGCGTAGTGATAGTGGGCGCGCCGTCGGGCTGCCGGCCCTGCGCGGCATCAATCACCTGCGGCCCGTAGAAGACACAATCGATCAGGTTCGTGCCCGCGTCGAACAGCCCGATGGCCCCGCGGTCGGCGGAAAGCCGGAAATCGAGATGCGCCGCCCCTTCCTCCGGATCGCCGTCGGCGATGAACACATAGTGGCCGCCGGCCGCCACAAAAGTAAGCGGCGCCACCGCGTGGCGGGCTGGCCAGCCCAGCGGCTCGTCGGTCAAGTACAGCCCGCCGAGGTTTGCGGGCTGCGCGGCCGGGTTGAGCACCTCGATGAAATCATCCAGGAACAAGCTTTGCCCATTGGCGAGCCATTCGTTGATTTGGAGCGTGCTCGGATCGCCCAGCCGCGCGGGGCTGTTCGGTCCTCCTAACGTCGGGTGCGTGAGCGTCCAGGCGCCGTCACGATCGCGGCCGATGGACAAGTCGGACAGTTGCGTGCCGAAGGTGATCGAGTCCACAAGGCCCGTGGCCGTGTTCACGAGTTGGAGCGTTTCGCCCGCCTGGTTCAGCCCGAAGCCGAGATGGATGCCAGTGGTGTTCGTCCGATTGTCCGCGTGCAAGACAAGATAGGCTCCACCGTTCAGCATCGTGCTCGCCGGGAATCGAAACTTGAACGGCGCGCCCGGATCGTCGCTAAGGCCCCAGCCGGAGAGACTGACCGGGAGGTCCCCGCTGTTTAACAGCTCGACCACGTCGGGGAACCCGCCTTCATGCGCGAACGCCGAGTCGTTCCGCGCGAGCACTTCGTTCAAGCGCACGCGGCCCAGGCCCGTGCTGACGATCCACGTCCGCGACACGGCCGGCACGGTTTGCAGGACGCCTGCGTCGTTCCGTCCCCGCACCTCGACGCTGTAGGCGCCGTCTGCCAGGCCGCTCAATTGGATCGGTTGGGACACCGGCCCTTCCGGACTCCACGCTCCTCCGTTGAGCCGGAACTGGTAGGCCACGATGCCCGGCCCGCCGACGGTGAGCGTCCCCGTGGTTTGCGCCGTGGGCGTAGGCGGCTCGCCCGAGATCGACGCGCCCGAGGGCACCAGCGCGCCCATGTCCAGACCGTTCGGCCCCGTGCCGAGGGCGGGCGAGCCGGGCCGCAGCCGCAAAGCAGTTGAGAGGAGTTCGAGTTGAGAGTTGAGCGCTGCGTAGTTGGTGCTTACGAACAGCGGGTCCAGGAGCGTGTTGCCCGTGCCGGGAAAGTTCGTGGGGAGGACCGATCGGTCGACGGTCACGTTCATCGTCGCGCTGGTGTAGTTGGCGAACAGCGCGGGCGTGGCCCAGACGATGTTGCCGTCCAGTCGCGCGCCCGCGCCGGGAACCAACCCGCGCAGCGGCTCGTTGAAATTCACCGCGGCGACGCTCACGCCGACGATGGTGTTGTTGACGAACGTGTAGAAGTTGCCCTCCTTGGCCAGCGCGGCGTGGTCGCAGTCGAAAAAGATGTTCCGGACGATCGTGATTTCGGACGTAAGCCCGCCATCGCGCCCGCCCGAGACGGCGCTGGAGGTGTCGCCCCCGGGTGTTGCCTGGTGCGCGCCGAAGAACAGGTTGCCTTCGATGAAACAGTCCGTGCCGTCCAGGTCGAGATGATCGTCGCTGGCGCCGGTGAAGACGTTGTTGAGGATTTGGAGGATCGCGCCGGGCCGCTGGCCGCCGGAGAAGTCGATGATGTCATTCAGGCCGGTGGTGGTGCCGAACCAGTTGCTCTCGATGATGCCGTAGCCCGCCGCCGGCAGGCCCGTGCCATGAATCAGTTCGACCCCGACGGAGCTGGGGAAAATGGAATTCCGAATGTCGAATGACGAATTATTCAGGTTCACGTATTGGACCGCCGTGTTCGTGAAGCCGACATGATCCATGAAAAGGACCGAGTTTTGCGACCTCACCGCCCCGCTGCCCGAACCGGCCGAATCGATATCCACGTAGCTCAGCCTCGCTTCGTTCGTGGTGTCGATGAGCCGGATCTGACCCCAGAGGCCCCCGCCCGGCGCGCCCGCGAACCGGATGCGCTGCGTGTCGGTCCCTTCGGCGAGTAACCGGCCGCCATTGGAGACGACCAGGCTCGCGCCCGCGGCGAAGTACAACGTGCTGCCCGGCTGGATCGTCAACGTGACGTTCTCCGGCACGATCAGCATCGCGTCGATCGAGTACGGGCTGCCCGCCGAAGTGAACGTGGTGTCGGCAGCCAA
>CAZZAQ010000331.1:0-5808 GCA_964652165.1 uncultured Bifidobacterium sp. | reverse complement strand
CCGCGCCCGGCACGTCCGCAAGCGCCTCCGCGAAATGCTCAACAGCCGCGGCCAGTGGGAGCGCGTGCCGGCGTTGGTCGAGAAACCGCTGCGAGAAATCTTAGTTCCGAGTTCCGGGTTCCGGGTTCCGGGTTCGACCGAGGACGAGGCGCCTGCCAACTCGGAACTCGGAACCCGGAACCCGGAACTCCTCCCCGCTCTCTCCGTCCCCGAGGCGCTCGAAAAGACCGGCCACGGCACGCTCGAGGTGATTGGCTTGGAAAGCGGGCAACAGACCTTCGGCCGCGCGCTCACGGTCGCCGAACTGTTGAACGACGAGCGCGTGCTGCTCGCCAAGTGGATTCGACGGCTGACGAATTGGAACGGGCGGCAGGCGCCGCTCGCGCTGTGGAACGAAAAGATTGAGCCGCTGGTCGTCAGGAAGCTCGCGCTGCAAAAGACGCCCGTCGCGCGCTTCGAACGGCGAGGCCAGAAAATCCTGGCGCTGGTCAGCCTGGCCGAACTGCCGGCGCGGGCGAGGGTCGACGCGCACGGTGTCGCGCTCTGGAAACCCATCGAGCGGGAGGTCTTCCCGGAGGATTGCGCGCGCTGCTCGCTCGTTCCGATTTGCCGGAACCTGCCGGCCGCCACGGGCACCGCCTCGTTGTGGCGGCGGCTTGGCTTGATCGACGGACGAGGCGTGCCGACGTTGCGCGGACGCATCGTGAGCTTCTTTCATCAAGAGGACGGGCTGGCCATCGCGGCGTCGCTGGAGGACGCGTCATTCCCGCTGGACGAACTGGTCTATGAACTGGCCAATCTCGATGCGGGGTTCCGCTTCTGCGGCGAGGAGAACCGCTGGGCCGGCCGCATCCCAATGGCGTGCCATCAGCTATTCGGACTTCAGACCGTTCCCGGCTACCTGGAGAATGGCGTGCCGCCGCGCTACGGGAGCGGCGCCGAGCAAATCGTCGCTGGCATCCACAAGGATCCGCTGAGCAAGAGCGCATGGATCACGGAATTGCTCGGCGCGGGGGACATCGACCGGGTGATCATTGAGTGGCGCAGCCTGTTGCGGCAATTGTCCAAGGCGCCGCCGCTGGATTGGCCGCGCTGGACGGCCTTGCAAGCGATGGCCAAGGGCATCCTGAATGAAACCGAGTCGCCGACGCTAATCGACCTGCCACCGTTGGACTATGCACAGACTCGCCGCATCGAGCATCAGCTCACGTTTCGGCGCCACTGAGCCGTCCCTCTAAAAGTGCAGTTGAAACCACAGATGGACTCAGATGAACACAGATAAGATTCAGTTGCGCCTTCGCCGCGCTGGTTCCATTCGTGGCTGAACCGGATAGTTCAACGGCGATTTGAGGCGCGAACTGCGGGCACGATCACCGTGTCCGCGGCGTCGGCCCGCGGGGCGCGATAGAAGTAGAGGCCGCCGGTGCGCGAGGAGCTGCTGGTGCCTCCGACGAGCAACTGGCCGTCGGGGGAGAAGTGCAGCGCGCGCAGCGCGCCGCCCAACCGGCGGATGGTGAGCAGTTCCTGCCGCGTGGCGACATTCCAGAACTTCAGCGTGCTGTCATCGCTGGCGGTGACGAGGGTTTTTCCATCGGGGGAGAAGGCAACGGACCAGACGTCCTGCTTGTGGCCCGTGCAGGCGCCGAGCGACTGGCCGGTGGTGGTGTCCCAGAGCCGGATGGTGTCGTCCTGATCCACGACCGCCAGCAGCCGGCTGTCGCTGGAAAACGCCGCGGGAAATCCAAAGGCCGGCTGTTCCTCGGTGACGAGGTTGGCGCGAAGCGTGAGGGTGGCGGAATCCCAAAGCTGGACGGCGTTGGTGCGCCCGAAGGCCGCCAGCGTGCGGCCATCCGGGGAAAAGATCGCCCGGAAGACATCGGCCCGCCACGGGGTGCTCGTGCCGCTGCGGACGTCCCACCGGCGCAGGCTCCATTCGCGGCCACGCACGATGCGCACGATGAATTGCTGGCCGTCCGGCGAGAGGGCGAGCAATTCGGCCGGGCCGTCGGAGACTTTCAGCGTGTTGGTCTCGCCGGTTTGGGTGTTCCAGAGCCGGATCGTGCCGTCATCGCGCCCGTGGGCCAGCGTACGCAGGTCTTCGCTGACGAAGACCGACGAGGGGGGCCGGGAAAACCGGAACCGGCCGCGCTCGGGCTGTTCGAGATGGAATAGCTGTTCCGGTTCGCCGGTCGCCAGGTTCAGGAATACGACCGTGTTCTCACGGGTCAGGCCGGCCAGGGTCTGACCGTTCCTGGAGAAGCCCAGCGGCTGGCGGACATTGGCGAATGTGTCCTCCTTGGCGGGCCGGCGCGTGGGCCAGAGCTTCACCTCCCCGTCCTTGGCGCCGCTGAAGAGCGTCTGGCCGTCGGGCGCGAACGCCAGGCTCCAGACTTCGTTCAAGTGCCCCTGAAGGGTCGCGACGCGCTGCCGGGTGAGGAAGTTCCACAGGCGAATCGAGTAATCCATGCTCGCCGTGGCCAGCGTCTGGCCGTCGGGCGAAAAGGCCAGGCTGGTGATGGCGCCCGTGTGCTCGATGTGCTCGGGATCGTTGGGCATGACGGTTTCCTTGCCCGAGTGCGTGTCCCAGATGCTGAGAACGAACACGCCCCGATCCGAGAGCGCGTTGCGCGCCGCAACAAGCGATTTGCCATCGGGAGAAAACGCCATCGTCCGGTCGCTCTGGAATCCCCGTCCGGCGCGCACGAACAAGTTGGTCGAATCCGGCAGCACAACTTCGGGGCCGCCCGCCAGCGGCCACAACGTGAGGCCGGCCCGGGTGCCAGTCGCGAGCGTCTGGCCATCGGGCGAAAAAGCGAGCGGGCCGGACGCGCCCGGCAGCACGCGCAGTTCGGACCAGGTGGAAGCATCCCACACGCGCACAGTCTCGCGGTTCATGCCCGGCATCTGCCTTCCGGCTGAAGTGGCCAGGCGCGAGCCGTCGGCCGAAAAGGCCAAAGGCCCCGCATTATTCGTCAATGACTTTTCCTCTGCCCAGTCGGTTGTGTTCCATACGCGCACGGTCGAAGAACTGGCCGAGACGAGCCGGGCGCCGCCGGGGAGGAACGCCATCGAGACCGCGCCCTTGGGCACGCTGGAAACCGGCGACTTCGTTCGGATGTTCCACACGTTGAATTTGCTTTCGCGCATGCCCAGGGCCACTCCGACCGCCAGCAGATCGCCCCCCGGTGACACCGCGAGCGATTGGACGGGGCCCTCCTGCGTGGGAAACGCGACGTGCGCGTCGCCCCGGCTGAGCTGCCACAAATAGCGCCACTCGAAACCGCGCAAGTCCGGCTCGCCCGGCGCGGGACGGTGCTTGTCGAGCAACTGGACCGCGCGCCCGTAATTGCCGGCGTCGAGCGATTGCTTGGCGAGATTGATGTCGGCGACGTATTCGTTGAGCCGCGCCGAAGTCTTCTCCTGCTCGGCGATTCGGCGCAGATTGGACTCCTGTGCCTGCGCGGCGTGGGCGCTGCCCTCGGCTTTCGTCGCGCGCACGGCCTGCCAGGTGCTGATGGTCGCGCCTGCAATCAAGGTGACGGTGATGGCGATGAGGGCTGCGAAGGCGCGCCGATGGCGGCGGACCAGTTTCTGCAGCCGGTAGACGTTGCTCGGCGGGCGGGCGATGACCGGCTCGCCGTCGAGATAGTTTTGAATGTCCGTGGCCAGATCATTGGCGGTGGCGTAACGGCGCGTTCGATCCTTCTCCAGGCACTTCATGGCGACCCAGTCGAGATCCCCGCGCAGGAGGTGAATCAGCTTTGGCGCTTCGGATTGGCGCTGCCGGGCCGTCGTCGTCAACTCCGTTTCGACCATCGCCGCGAGCCGATTGGAGGGCCGGATGGGCTCCGTTTCGCGAATGGTGCGGCGACATTCGTCCAGCCCGGCGCGCAGGAGCGTCTGGGCGTCAAACGGCGTCCGGCCAATGAGCAACTCGTAGAGCAACACCCCGAGCGAATAGATGTCGCTGCGGGTGTCGATGTCGAGATCGCTGAACTGGGCCTGCTCCGGACTCATGTACGCCGGCGTGCCGATGAACGCCGTGAACTCGGTGAAGAGCGTCTTCTCGGTGAGCTTTTGCTCCGTGGCCTTGGCGATGCCGAAGTCAATGACCTTGGGCACCGGCGCCCCGTCGTGCAGCGTGACCAGGATGTTCGATGGCTTGATGTCCCGGTGGATGATGCCCTTCTGGTGCGCGTGCTGAATCGCCTGGCAGACCTGGATGAACAACTTGAGACGGAGTTCAGTCGGCAAATGGTTTTGATCGCAGTACTCCGTGACGCGAACGCCGCGCACCAATTCCATCACGAAATAGGGCCTTCCGGTTTCGGTCGCGCCGGCCTCGAGCACTTTGGCGATGTTGGAGTGGTCCATCATCGCCAGCGCCTGCCGCTCGGCCTCGAAGCGGGCAATGACGTTGCGCGTGTCCATGCCCAGCTTGATGACTTTGAGGGCCACACGGCGGCGCACGGGCTTCTCCTGCTCGGCCATGTAAACGACCCCGCAGCCGCCTTCGCCGATTTTCTGGAGCAGCTTGTAAGGGCCGATGTGGTCGCCGGGCTTCTCCGTCACCGTTGCGACGATGGCCGTGTCGCCCGGCCCGAGGGCGGCGCGGGAAAGCAAAGCGGCCTCGGACAACGCGGGCGTTTCGAGAAAGCTGCCGACCTCCTCGCGCTCGCGAAGCAGGTCCTCCACGCGCCGGCGCAACTCGCGGTCTCCGCCACACGCCGCGTCCAGGAACGCGGCGCGTTCGCCGGGCGGCTTTTCCAGCGCGCCCACGAAGAGCTCGCGCGGGCGGGCGCCGGGAGCGGGTTGGAGTTCGGCAGGCATGCGCTTTCAATCATTCAAGCGCAAACGGTCCTCAAAGTCCGCCCCAAAATCACACGGAACGGACTCGCGGGCGCCCCTCAATTCATTGTGGGAGGAACCCCAGCGCCTCACGAACGCGTGGGGCGTTCCGGCTCCCTCTCCCCCATCGGGGGAGAGAGTTTCTTCCCGGAATTCCGCTACCGCTGCACACGGATCGGATACGGGGGGCGCTTCGGCAGCACCGGCGTTTTGGTCTCAAGCTCCTTCAACACCACTTCGATCGCTTTCTCGAGTTGCGGATCGCGTCCGGCGATGACGTCCTTCGGCGTCTGCTCGACTTCCACATCGGGCGCCACTCCTTCGTTCTCGATGATGAAACCGTCCTCGTTCCAGAAGGCGAGGTTCGGCGCCGTGACTGAACCGCCATCCATCAGCACCGGGAAACCAAGGATCCCGACGAGCCCGCCCCAGGTGCGTTTGCCGACGAGCTGGCCGAGCTGGAACTTGCGGAACATCCACGGCAGGAGGTCGCCGCCCGAGCCGGCCGTTTCGTCGATGATCATGACTTTGGGGCCCTGGATGCCGGCCAGCGGCGTCTTCAGGTCCGCGCCATATCGCATGGCCCAGAAGCTGACGGCGGGCCGGCGCAGGATATCGATGTAGTAATCCGCGACGGAGCCGCCGCCGTTGTGGCGTTCATCGACGATGATGGCCTGGCGGTCGGCTTGGGGAAAAAAGTAGCGCTTGAAATAAGTGTGTCCCAGGTCGGCGGTGTTCGGAACGTAAACGTAGGCGACCCGGCCTTGAGTGGCTTCGGTCACGCGCCGGAGGTTCCGTTCCACCCAATCGCGATTGCGGAGGCCCGACTCGCTTTCGACAGGCACGGCCTTCACCGTGCGCGAGCCGGTTCCGTCGGGATTGGGCCCGACGGTGAGCTCAACCATTCGCCCGGCGGTGCGCTCGAAGCGGGCGTAGAGGTTGTCCGGCGGCGCGAGGTCG
>CAZZAQ010000330.1:0-5849 GCA_964652165.1 uncultured Bifidobacterium sp. | reverse complement strand
CTCCGCGTCGGCGACTGGAAGCTCGTCGTCAACGGCAGCGCGAAGGAGGAAGATGCCGACGGCAGCAGCGCGACCTCGCCAAAAGATCCGAAGCCTCCGGTGCAACGCATTAAAGCCGACGACGTCGAACTGTTCAATCTCGCCGACGACCCCGGCGAGAAGAAGAACCTGGCCTCCGAACGCCCCGAGAAGGTGAAGGAACTCCGCGCCCGCTACGCCGCCCTCGCCCGCCAAGCCGTCCCGCCGAAGAACGCGCTTCGCTGACGTAGGACGTAAAACGTAAATCGTAAAACGTAAAGACTGGGGGGACGCGGCGAAGCGAGCCGACCGCGCAGGATGTCCGTCCGCAATTACGTTTCACGTTTTACGTTTTACGTCTTCCTCTTCCACCACACCGTCACCGCCCAACCCACCGCCGCCAGCGCCGCCCCCGCCAGTAAATCCACGAAGTAATGGTAGCGCAGATAAATCGTGGAGACCCACAACACCACGCAAGGCCCGAGCACCCACCCGAAGCGGCGCCGGTCGAAACGCCAGTCAAAGCCGAGCAGGTAAAGCGACACGGCGAGGTGAATGCTGGGAAACACATCGACACCGTTGCTGCCGTGGAGGATCAGCGGCGTCGCCAGCGCGGTGAACCAGCTTTCTTCGAGCGGCCGTTCGAAGGCCAGATGCCGATGCGGCCCGCCCGCCGGCCAGAGGGTGTAGCCGAGGTAGCCAAGGCCCATCACCGTGAACATCCCGACGATGCACAGCTTGAAGCGGGGCAAATCCTTGATGCAATACGTCGCCGGGCCGCCGATCAGATAAACGAAGTAGAACAAATAGCCCGCCATCATCAGGTCCGTGAGCCACGGCGAGGCGAACCGTTGGGAGGCGACGCTGAGGTTTTGCCCGAGCAGGGCGACGTCCAAGGAGTTGAGCAATGCATCGGCGTTGGGCACGTTCATCAGCGACATCGCCGGCGTCAGCGAATAGAATGACGCGCCCATCAGAGCCGGATAAAACAGCAGTCGGAGGCGCCAGCGCGTGGGAGTCGGGTTCGCCGCAGCCCAGCGAATCAACCCTGCGCTAAGAATGACGTATGCCAGGAACGCCATCGCCGGAACGCTGAACAGATGCCCCTTCGCCACGAGTCTGACCCAGGTGATCAGCAGGAAAGTGGAGAAAACAATCTCGTGCGGCAGCACCCTCATGACCGTGGCCGCGGAGGCCATGGGCGCCGACGCCGCCCGAGCCTGGGCCTCAAGCAGTCCGGTGTCCGGCCCCTTCATCACGCCAGGCCTCTTCGTCGGCGCAAACCCCACTCGGCCACGAAACACGCCAGCGCGAACAGAAAAACCCCCGCCTGGTGCCACAGGGGCGAGGTCCAGGTCTCGGTGATGGGCGCCTTTCGATTCGGCAGTGCGCGGGTGAATGAGCCGAGCGCGTCGGCGGAAACCATTTCTCCACCGCTGCGCTTCGCGATCTCTTCCAGCAATGCCCGGTTCGGCCGCAGCGAGCGGAATTCCTCCGCCGCAGGATCGGCGGTCCAGCCCGCCTCGGCCCGTCCAACTTCCGCGCCGTCCTCTCCGGTCACAATGGCCTCGGCGAGGTAACCCCCCGTTTCGCGCGGCACGAAGACCGCTTCGTACAATCCCGGCTCCCGGCCGGACGGTTCGGCGGTGAGCAGGACGGGCTTTCCACCGGGCTGGTTGGTGCCCTGACGAACAGACGTCGTGCCATCGTCACGCGCCGCTCGCGTGGCCCGGTTGGTCGTGGACAAGCTGGAAGACTGCTCCGCGCCCGAGAGGCCGGAAGCCTGTCCTGCAGGGGCGACTTGCAGCGAGACGGTCGCGTTCTCCAGCGGCTGAAACTTCTTGTCCCGCGCCCGCGCCTGAAGCAGCACGGCGTTGTCCGGGTCGCCGGGCCTGGCTTGCACCTGGAGGTCGATGCGCTTGGGCACGTCCACCACCAGCCAGCGCATGAGCTGCCGCCACGCCTTGTCCATGTCCCGGTGATTTTCCTCGTCCTTGAAACCCCAGTGCCACACATCGCCGATCAACATCGCGCCGACGCGCCCATTGCCGAACCGTTGCGCGACGAGCCCCGGGTGAACGTTGCCCTGCGAGTCGCTGACTTTGGCGACGACGGTGGCGCCCGGCTTGACGCCGCGCACCTTGTTCAGCACGCCGAATGGCGCGACTTGCGCGAGCCGCGTCTTTTCATCCGGCTCGTTATTCCGCAGGCGCGCCCAGGGCAGCAGCAAGCCTTCGCGCGTGAGCGAGATCCGCAGTTCGCCCGGTGGCAGTTGCTCCGGCGGATTGTCCAGATACACCGGCAGCAGGTCGCCGATGGGCGTGCGATGGAATTTTCCTTCGCGGAACGACTCCGCGCCGCCCAGCATCAGGAACCCGCCCCCGCGTTCGCTCACGAACTTCTGCACCAGCGTCATTTGATCCGGCGTGAAGAACTCCGCTTCCAGGTCGTCCAGGATGAGGGCGTGGTAGCCGTAGAGGTCCTCGGGCAGTTTGGGGAAGCCACCGCGCAGCGACGCCTCCAGAAGCAGTTCGGTTTCCTTGTCCGGGTAGTGGCGCACCAACACCGGCTGGTCGTAACGCTCGATTTCCTCCTTGGACTGATTGCCAAAGCCCCGGAACAAAGGGTTGCTCGACTCGCCCGCCCGCCCGCGGAAGTCGAACTTGGGCTCGCGCCGGGCGATGCGAATCAGTCCCACGAGCTGAATCTGGTCGTCTTCCACCAGCGCGCGATTGAGAAACTTGAACTCCCAGTTGGGCCGGCCGGAGACGTAGAGAATCCGATACGGCCCGCGCCCGCGGTCCACCACCACCGTGCGTGAATTGTTCGCCAGCGTCGCCTCACTGCCGCCCTCGGGCGCCGAGACGCGCAGTTGGTAAAAGGTAATTCCCGGTTTGTCGGGCCGGATCAGAAAGCGAAAGGCCTCCTTCCCGCCAGCCCGCGGCGCCTTCAGCGTCAGGCGTCCGACTGTCTTTCCCGAAGGCGGATTCGTCGGCGTCCGGCCAGTCGAGGAGGCGGCGACGGTGGTGATATCGAGCAGCTCCGCGACAATCTCCCCGCTGTCGATGCCAGCACCGGAAACTTCTCCCTGAATCGTCACCGGCGCGTCCTCGAACGCCGTCTGGCTGGCGGCAATCTTTTCAATGGCGAGGTCCTTCACCGGCTCGTCCGTCCCGATAACAACCGGGTAAACTGGAGGCATTCCATTCAGATCCAGTGTCCCTTCGGCAACGTCGGTGGCGTTGCCATCCGACAGCAACAGCACTCCCGCCAGCGGCTGGCCCTGGTAGCGCTCCCGAATCGTCTTGAGCGCTGTCGCCAGCGAAGTCGCCCGGCCGTCGAACGACAGTTCCGCGAAGTCGCGCGTCGATTGCAGCCGGGCGTCGAACAGGTAGCGGCGCAACTGGAAATTCTCCTCGAGGGTCGCGAGCCACGCCCCGTTTTGCCCGCCGAGCAGCGAGCGCAGTGTTTCGCCGCGCGATTGAGTCGCCCCGGCATCGCTGATCTTCATCCCCTGGCTGTTGTCCGCCAGCACGACGAAGAAGTTGGCGCCCGGCTTGGCGCGCTGGCCCGACCAGAGCGGCTCCAGCAGGCAGGCCGCCAGCGCCAGAAGCCCGAGCAGTTTCAGCCCCACGCATGCCGCCCGCAGCCCCGGCGAGGCCGGCGCCCGCCGATAACTCCACCAGAGCAATGCCACGGCCACGACGACAAACGCCGCCGCCGGCAGGAGCCATTTTTGCCCGGAGAACAATACGGCGCCGAGAAGCATGGAGGCAGAGTGCCATGCCTCGGGCCGCGAGGGCGAACGGATTCTTCGTCCGCGGTTGTTCGAGGGCGCATCTTGACGCTGACCCTATTCGCCGCCTGTGGACTCCCTCTGTTCCCTCCGAGGGAGAAGACTGGAGTTTGGCAAGTTGTTCAGCCCTGCGTTAGTCAAACCGGAGCGGCTATTCGTCTTCCGTCTCCCGGAGGGAGGTTTGAGAATAGCCCACCCTCCCCATGAACCTCGTAGCAGCCGACGTGAGGAGGCTCACTCTTTTTCGGGGAAAGGAAGTCAGAGCCTCCTTACGTCGGCTGCTACGGTTCAGGGGTTCAATGCGCGAAGATTTGCTTGGGAGAATTCTTTCAAGGGTGGGACTATGGAAGTGGGGGATCGAGTCCCGAAGGGACGGCTGAACCACTGCCACAAGAATGGGAATAGGAACAAACGAATGCTATTCGGTGGATTCAGCCGTCCCTTCGGGACTTGTGGACTGGCGAATCTGAACCCGGCAGTGAACTGCCGGGCTATTCTCAAATCTCCCTCCGGGAGAGTGGCGTGCGGACGCGTTCTCGAATGGCATCGAAGTCCTGAGGCATCAACGGGCTTGCCGGCTTGTCCGCCGCAGCCAGCAGCCATTCCTCCAATTCCGGAGTGATCTCGAATGGCTTCTGATGGGACTCACGGACGGATCGGAGAACATCATTGACCAGTTCGCTGGCGTCGGAGCAGACGCCGGCGCGCACCTGCTCGAGGAGGAATTCTTCAACGTCTTTGGCCAAGGCAATCGTCACACGGAGACTTTCCCGCCATCGGGCAGCCCTGTCAAACCTGCGAAATCCGCGCCAGTCGATCCGAGGCATAGGAGCAGTGTGGTTTGAGGAGCGCCTTTGCAACGCGCCGGTCGGAGTCCGGCGCACTGAATCGCCACATCGAACCATCGTTGAATTTCGACCCTTCATTGACGGACAACCCACTTCTGAGTAACAGTCATCCCATGAAAATGACGAGCAAAGGGCAGGTGACCATCCCGCCGGCCATGCGCAAGAAACATGGGTTGAGGCCCCCCTGCGAAGTGGCGTTCATCGACCAGCCGAATGGGGTGCTCGTCGTTAAGGCGGGCAAGTTGTCCCGGGGCAAGCTGGTCGTATCCACCCTCTTGCGCGGGGGCAAGGTCAACGGCCGCTCGGACGATTGGCTGAGGCTGACTCGGGCCGACCAATGATCCTGGTCGATACCAGCGTCATCGCGGACATTCTCACCAAGGATGCCGATTGGTTTGAGTGGTCGAGCACGGAACTCGAACGGTGGGCCGACCGGGGGCCAGTTCTGCTCTCCCCACGATGAAAGACTCCTACATCGCCGCCAAAGAGCGCTGGGCGCGCAAGATGGCCGGGAAGCAAAAACCGGCTGTCCGTTCGGAAAACCGCCTCCCGCCCGGCCAGCGGCAGGTGCAGAACTTTCCCGTGCTCGACCTCGGCATCCGGCCCGACGTGCCGCTCGACAAATGGGAGCTGAAGATTCACGGCCTCGTCGAGAATCCCGTCGCGCTGAACTGGCAGCAGTTCATGGCACTGCCGCAGTTCTCGGACGTGAGCGACTTCCATTGCGTCACCACCTGGAGCCAGTTTGACATGCCGTTCACCGGCGTCGCATTCTTCACTCTGGCCGAGTTGGTGAAGCCCAAACCCGAGGCCACGCACGTCTTCTTCAAGAGCTACGATGGTTACTCGACCAACAACCCGCTCGATGTGTGCATGGACGACGACGTGCTCGTCGCCTACTCGTGGAACGGCCAACCGCTGACGAAGGAACACGGCGGGCCCGCGCGCGTAATTATCCCCAAACGCTACGCGTGGAAAGGCGCGAAGTTTGTCCGCGACATCCAATTCCTCGACCGCGACATCCTCGGTTTCTGGGAAGTGCGCGGCTACTCGAACACGGCGGACCCGTGGGCGGAGGATCGGTTTGCGTGAACAGCGCCCGGCCGCCGACGTGAAGATGGCCAGACTCCGGACTTACTTCAGCGTGTATTGCTGGCGAGCGTTATAATATCGCCTGCAAAAGATTG
>CAZZAQ010000329.1:833-5851 GCA_964652165.1 uncultured Bifidobacterium sp. | reverse complement strand
GAATAATGATCCGGCTCACGCCGGATGCTACGAGATGAGAGTTTTTCAACGGGCTTCTAACAGTTGAAGCGTTGAAGCGTTAAACCGCCAGCCGCTTCAACGCTTCAACGGTTCAACGCCGCTCCCGCTCATTCAACGGGGCGGTGTGCTGGCGGGGCTCAGGTTTCCGCTGGCCAGACGCACTGCGATCTCCTTTTCGAGGTACGCGGCCATCTGCATATCCGCAAATCCACCCTTCGTCCGAGCCTGGACGATCACGCGGGACAGTTTGTCGTCGATTGCGTCCACGCTGATCCAGACGTGCCGCTCGTCCACGTTTCCTTGCAAGGATTGGCGGGCGAGGTCCTCGCTGTTGATCCTGCCGTGATACTTCATCACGTCCTTGGCGGCGGTCCACAGGTCATCCACGGGCCGCGCGTACCGTCCCTCCGCCCGGTCCTGTTGGAACGGCATCCCGGCCCGATGCCGGCCATCGACCGTATCCACGCAGCCAGCCAAGACACCCGCGCCCAAGCACACGACAACCAGCGCAATCCACTTCGATTTCATGACTGCCGATGCAACCAAATCCCTGCACGCGGTCAAGCTCGCATTTGTCCCCCTGATCCTTGCGTAATTCTTTTCAACCACGAATGGACACGAATTCACACTAATAGAAGCGGGCTCGAGGTCAGAGCTGGGCCCTGCAATCGTCGTAGACACAATGGCCGTAACGCGGCTGGCGGCTCCTGCCAGCGTTGATTCGTGTTCATTCGTGGTTAAAGCCTGCTGTCCGAAATTACGTGTGGATTTGGGTGTTCGGCGGCCTTCCCTGGAGTGAGGCGAC
This sequence comes from uncultured Bifidobacterium sp., assembly GCA_964652165.1. GTDB lineage: Bacteria > Verrucomicrobiota > Verrucomicrobiia > Limisphaerales > JADJPG01 > DASTLJ01. The sequence continues at coordinate 5,025 of CAZZAQ010000329.1, read as the reverse complement.
GGGAGGCGTTTCCCGTTTTCAACCGCTCTCACCTCGCGCTAGGCTCATCGGCGGCTGAATTCGGCCGCGGGTCGATGAAAAAATACTGGCGCCTATTCAACGTCGGGATTCAGAACACGCTCGTTTACCGGGTGAACTTCCTTTTTCGCAGCGTGTTCGGCCTCATCCCGCTCTTCGCGACGCTCTCGCTCTGGCGCGCGGTTTACGCCGGCAAGCAGGGCGACGTGGCCGGCTACACACTCGGCGCGATGATTTCCTATTACCTCGTCGTGACCATTGTGGACGGGTTGACGGCGGTGGCGGAGGACGACTGGCAAATCGTCAGCGACATCCGGGACGGGCGTCTTAGCCAGTTGCTCCTCAAACCCCTCGATTACCTCGCCTACCGGCTCACTCTGTACGTGGCGGGACGGGTCGTGTTCGTGGCGTGCGCGATAGTGCCGGTGGCGGTCTTCATCTTTTTCCACCGCGAAAATCTGGTCGTTCCGGCGGACGCGCTCACGCTCGGCGCGTTTCTCATTTCGCTCGTGTTCACAGCCCTCCTGCAATTCTTCATTTCCTACACGATGGCGCTGCTGGCCTTCTGGGTGCTGGAAGTCTCGACCTTCATTTTCATCCTCTATTCGTTCGAATACATTGCCGGCGGTCATCTCTTTCCGCTCGACATTCTGCCGCCGGCGCTGGTCAAGGCGCTGCATTACACGCCGTTTCCGTATCAGCTTTTCTTTCCGGTCAACGTGTATCTGGGCCGTGTGACGGGCGCGGCGCTTTGGAGCGGATTGTTCATCCAATTCTGCTGGGTTGCCGCAGCCTATCTGGCTGCCCGCGTCGTTTGGGCGCGCGGCGTGAGGCACTATGGGGCCGTTGGCGGGTGAATTCTGTTCCTGACTTTATTAACCACGAATGAACACGAATGGACACGAAAGAAGACACGGAGTTCACGGATTAACACGGATTCGTTCCGTGAAAATCCGTGAAATCCGTGTCCTCAGTTCGGCCGGCCTAATGCGGACATTTCGCAGACGTTTCCTGTGCCGAAGCGCCGGTCTCATTAACACCCCGCTTCAGCGGGGTGTATGCGCGTCGGATGTCGTCAAAACCGTTTCAACGGTTTCGACAAGGTGTGCGAAACCGTTGAAACGGTTTCTGGTCTCGCGCCGCCCCAACACCCCGCTAAAGCGGGGTGTTAATGAGAGGAGACTGCCGCTGCGAAAAAGGCGTGAAATATCCGGGCTAATTCGTGTCCATTCGTGTCCATTCGTGGTTTCCGACCGCGTTCGAAAGTAAAACGATTTGCCCCATGCTCCTCCGTCGCTACGCAAGCATCTACGCCGCGCTGTGGAAGAACAGCGTGGCGCGGGAGTTGGCTTTCAAGGTCAACTTCCTCCTCTGGATCGTCGTGGACCTCCTTTGGTTTTCGCTGCAAATCTGCTTCTTCAGCGTCCTCTACAGCCATACGGACCGAATCGGCGACTGGTCGAAGTGGGAAGTCATCCTGTTGGCCGGGGCGGGAAACTTCATCCAGCAAATTTTCGTCGCTCTGTTCCAGACGAACATGGTCAACCTCTCTGAGCACGTCCGCACCGGCCGGCTCGATTTCCTGCTGCTGCTGCCCGTGAACACGCGGTTCATCGTTTCCCTTCGGCAGCCCGATCTCAATGCGTATGTGACCGGCGCGCTGGCTGTCGCGGTGATGGTTTACGCCGGGGTGCGGCTGGAGTTGTCGCCTTCGCCCGCGGCCATCGCCGGTTTCCTCGTGCTTTGCGCGGCCGGGGTGCTGATCCATTATTCGATGATGTTCATGTTGTCGTGCGCGTGCTTTTGGACTGTTCGCTCGGAAGGCATCGTGTGGGGTTACTATCATCTTCTCCAGGTCTCGCGCCAACCCGACGCGGCCTTCAGCGGTGCGTTCAGGATCTTTTTCACATTTGTCATTCCGATGATCCTGGTGGCGAACGTTCCCGCGAAACTTCTGGCCGACAAGCTCAAGTCTCCTTTTGAAATGCTGCTCCTGCTCGGCATGAGCGGCGTGATATTCTTGGGGTCGGAGGCGTTCTGGCGTTTTTCGATGAAACGCTATCGTAGTGCCAGTTCGTGATCAAAAGTTACGATGCACGTGTTGCTGAGCGCGGAGGAGTGCGATCAGTTCCTGCTCGGGGAACTGCGGCGGAACTGCCCCGACGAGCCCCACGAGCCAGGGTTCGGCGGTCTGATCTTCACCGAACTGAATCTCCAGCCGGAGGCGCCTCCCGCGTTCGTTTTTGCACGGCAGTTCCTGCCGAACGTCGAGGAGCACCAGGCGGATTCGGTTTCCATTTGGATCGGCCGTGTGGTCGGCCTGATTGCCTCGCGTCTGCCGGAGAGCCAGCCGTGGCTGCTGCACGTCGTTTCGGCCTACGGCTCCGGCCCGGCGGGTCGGAACCGTTGCCGGCTGATTCGCGAAGGAATTCGCGACTGGCTCCAACGCAAGCGGCGCCGCCTCCTTCGCTCCCTGCAAACGGAGTCTTCCGCGTTCAGCCCGGCACACTCGCTTGTGCAGGTTCTCCTCACGCTGCCCGACCACGGCTTTGTCTCAGTGGCGCCCGCTCCGCTGCCGTTTATGCTCCGTCGCCTCGTTTCGCCGTTTCCCAAAGGCGAGATTCCCATTGCCAGCGACAAGGCCGCCCCGTCCCGCGCGTTCGCCAAGCTCGTGGAAGCCGAGTTGCGCCTGGGCCGCCGCATCGGGCCGGGCGAAACGTGCGTCGACCTCGGCGCGTCGCCGGGAAGCTGGAGCTATGTGGCGCTCAATCGCGGCGCCCGCGTCATTGCGGTGGACCGCGCGCCGTTACGCGCCGATTTGATGCGCCACCCATCGCTGATTTTCCGGAAAGGGGACGCCTTCGCTTACAAGCCGACGGCGCCGGCGGACTGGCTGCTGTGCGACGTGATCGCCGCGCCGGAGCGGAGCATCGGGCTGTTGATGGATTGGTTGCGCGAACGGCGCGCGCGCCGGTTCGCGGTGACGATCAAGTTCAAAGGGCGCGAGGATTACGCGAAGCTGGAACAATTGAAGCACGCCCTTCCGCGGCTCTGCGGCGAGTACTTCCTCACCCGCTTGTGCGCGAACAAGAATGAGGCGTGTGCGTTTGGGGAAGGGAAGGAGTAGGACAGGCCTCCAGCCTGTTCGAGGGGTTTGAACATCCTTCAGGCCACCATTGCGCACATTGCGCCGTCAGGGCTGAGTATTCGTCTACTTTCTCCCGAAGGGAGATCTGAGAATAGCCCACCCTTTCAAGGGTGGGAATGTCGGAAAGAGATATCGAGTCCCGAAGGGACGGCTGATGAAAGCGATTCACCTGATTCAGCCGTCCCTTCGGGACTTATGGATTTGCAAATCTGAACCCGGCAGTGAACTGCCGGGCTATTCTCAATTCTCCCTACGGGAGATCGGAAATGACGGTATTAAGTCTCCGGAAGGCAGAGATACGTTGCAAGCCTGTCCTACTTACCGGTCAAGTCGTAGCAAAGGAGAATATCCTGATCGCGCAGCCACAGTTTGCCGTCCGACACGACCGGGTGCGCCCAGCTTGCCTGCTCGCTCCGGTTGGGTGGATCGAACCGGCCCTTTTCCCGGAAGCCGTCGGGTGGCGCTTCGATGAGCCACACCGTCCCCCTGCCTTCCTCTGCGCGGAGGATCAAATTGCCGTCGGCGAACACCAGCGAGCCTTTGGCGGCCTTGTTCCTCTCCTGCCACGCAGCAGCGCCGCTCTTGAGTTCCAGGCACACCCATCCCTTGCCTTCGGAATGGCCGTAGATGTGGTCTCCCACGCACAGCACGCCACCGTGATGATTGGCCATGGTCTTGTTGGCGTAAAGCTGCTCCGCCGCGAACTTCCCTCCTGCCGCCGTCACCTTGAACGCATTGCAACCGACTCCGTAGCTCGACGTCACGAACGCGATCCCGTCGTGGTACACCGGAGTCGGGATCACCGCGGTTGAACCTTTGCGCGGCGCCCGCCAGAGCAGCCGCCCGTCGTCCGCAGCCACGCCGGCAACGCTGGCGTCCGTGAGCTGGATGTATTGCCGCACGCCGCCGATCTCCGCGAAGATGAGCGAAGAGTAATGCGCCGAGTCGGTGAATTCCTTGCTTTGCCAGACTGTCGCGCCGCTCTTCTTTTCCAGCGCGACAATCGCGCCTTGCTTGCCGCCCGGG
>CAZZAQ010000329.1:0-823 GCA_964652165.1 uncultured Bifidobacterium sp. | reverse complement strand
CCTGGCCCCTGCTTACTGCCTCTCAGCAATCGCGCGGCCCGGGGGGCGAAATAGGTCAGGATGCCGTCGGCGCCGGCGCGCTTGAAGCAGAGCAGGCTCTCCAGGATCACCTTGTCGCCATCGAGCAAGGGCGATTCGGCGAAGCCCCATTCGGGCCGCTTCCCGCCGAAGTCCTTGGCGTAATCCTTCCGCCACTTCTCCGCGCCGGTCGCCGCGTCCACGCAGATGAACTCGCCCCATTGTCCGACCGCGAAGATGAGCTGGCCGTCGGTCGCGGGCGTGCAGCGCGGCCCCGCGAAGCCGCCCCAGCCCGGCGCGCCCGCCTGGCCGACCTTCGCCGACCAGAGCGGTTTGCCGTCCGCGCGCTTCAATGCCACGACGAAGCACTCCTCGCCCTTGTCGCCCATCGAGAACACTTTGTCCCCCGAGGTGGCAATGCTTGAATATCCCCCGCCCAGCCCCGTCGCTTTCCAGAGCAGCTTCGGGCCGCCGGCCGGCCATTGCTTGAGCAGGCCGGTCTCGGCCGAGAGACCGTCGCGGTTCGGCCCGCGCCACTGGGGCCAGTCATTGACGGCCTGGGCGACGGCGCCGAGCGCGATGAGGCCAAGAGACATCGTGGAAGATTGAACGAAGCGTGAAATGGTCATGGCAAAAAGCAGGTAGTTTTGTAAATTTACTTTCGTAGCAGACGTTGCGCGGTCGTTTGTATTCGCCCGGAGCGGACAGCGCGACCTGGCAGGCCGCCGTGTTCGGGCGCAGCTTGAGACTGCCCCAACACGCGGCGGGCGCACTCCCTCTCCTCCCTCCGAGGGAGGAGAGGGCT
>CAZZAQ010000328.1:0-5856 GCA_964652165.1 uncultured Bifidobacterium sp. | reverse complement strand
AGGGGAGCGGTTTCTTGGGGTCGACGTTCAGCCGCACGCCGCCGTGCTCCGGGCCGAGATAGCTCGCGCCGTAGGTGAACGTGCCGCCGCAGCAATCGCCCGTCGGGGCGCCCAGCACGACGTATTTGGGCAGGTTGTCGTTCATCGAGCCCAACCCGTAGCACGACCAGGCGCCGAGCGTGGGGTGCTCCAGCTCGCGCGGATGCCGCCCGGTCTGCCAGGTGAGTTGCGCGCCGTGGTCGTTGTGAATGGTCCACAAGCTGCGGATCACGGCCAGGTCGTCCGCGCACCCGCCGATGTGCTGGAACCAGTCGCCGGCGACCAGTCCGGACTGGCCGTAGGTCTTGTGACCGGCCTGGAGAGGGAGGATGGTTTTGCGGTTGCCGTGCGAAGGGTTGGCGCCGATGACGTTGCGGCCCGGGTTCTCCAACACCTTCGAGTAAGGCGTTTCTTCGATGCTCTTGCCGGCGTATTTGTTCAACTCGGTCTTCACGTCGAAGCTCTCGACGTGGCTCACGCCGCCGCAAAGGAATATCCAGATGACCGACTTGGCCCGCGGGGAGAAGTGCGGGCGCCCATCGGGCGGACGCCACGGGGCAACCGCCTCGGAACCGAGCGCGCGGGCCACGCCCTCCTCGAACAGCAACGCGCCGAGCGCCAGCCCGGTGAAGCCCATGCCGGTGTCCGACAGGAAGGACCGCCGCGAGAGGCCGGGACAGCGGTGGACGGGATGTGTGTCGCCGTGGGCCATGCCTTGGGACTGTGAGCAAGAATAGCGGGAAAGGAAAGAAGGATTTCGGCGCGGGCAGTCAGCCTTGGCAGCCCACGCCGACGATAGGAATTCGCGCCAGCGCCCTGGAGTGCGGCGGGCCTGCGCCGCTTGCGGGCGCGTGAGAGCCGGCGTTCAATCCTGAAAGGATTGCATCTCTCAGCCCAGGGTTGACCGCGCCAGCGGGCTACCCTGGGTCGTGCGTTTCAAAGAGTTCAAAACCCCAACGGGGTTTCATCGCGCGGCGGTATTGGTGCAACCCCGTTGGGGTTGGACTCGTTTCGCGAGATCACCCAGGGTAGCTCGTTCCTCGCAACCCTGGGCTGAGTGATGGAATCCCGTTGGGATTCTCGGAGGCGGTGGGAGTTCGCACCAGCGTTCTGGAGTGCGGCGGTCCTCCGCCGCTCTCGGGCGCGTCGCCATGACGCACGGCGCACAAACCGCTCACAGGCACGGCGTGCAGATGCCGCCGTATCATGGTGGATATTCAACCAGAGAGTGGTGGATTTTCAACCACTATCTCTCCGGCAGAGGGAGTGGGGCGTGACAATCGTCGCGGCGTCCCTCTCCCCTTGGTCAACGGGGAGTACTTGTTTACCGCCACCGTGCTCGCGTTCCATCTTCCTCGAAACCTTCGTCGCAACCTTTGTCGGCGACTGCATGGGGCGACAAAGTTTGCGACAAAGTTTGCGACAAAGGCGTTGGTTGCAGTGGAGACGGTAAACGAGCCAAGCTCAGCGACCCGGCCCGCGATGGGCCACGCTTGCAACCAGAGCGCGATAGCCGGGTTCGCAGTAGCGCAGCGTTAGGCGGCGTGATCATCTGGCTAAACTGAAGCTTGTTGCCAAACCAAACGGTGCCTCGCGGATCCCGTTCCACTCCCTTGACGACTTGATGAGCCGGTCCACTGCTTCATCCAACCACTCCTGACTTGACGCAGTGATAAGGGTGCCGTCGGAGGAATGGATGATGATGTATCCCATCGACCCGGAATTCGGAGCGAACGAACGCCGCTCAACTCGGATGCAACACTCTGGAGAATTAGTCAGCCCAACGGTGAGCGGAAATCCAAACGCTTTTGCCAACTTCTCCGCTGCCGAACGCTCCGCCGTCGAGGCCTCTCTTGCGACGGCGACACCGGGGCAAAGGCGAATCCACCAAATCACATCGCCGTAGGAACTGCCAAACTTTTCGAGCAACCGCTCGGCGATCTTGAGTCGAGGAGCCTTGGCGGCAGCGAGACGCTCCCTTGCTGCAATCAGCGATGCACGATCCTGTGTCAGGAATGCTTTAGTCGCCGCTATGAAGTCGTTCCAATCCGACCAAAGTTCCTCCGTCTTGAGCGGAGACACCGCCTCATCCAGATGCTTCACGGGCCGCCTGTTCTTTCCTTCCAATGCGAACAACTGTGCCGCATGAAGGTGAAGAAACTTTTGCTCGCCGGGCGTCAACTCCCGATGACTCTTAAGATAATCCTCGACCAGGACGGCCGCCTTCAGTCCCTCTCCGCGATCCAAAAGCGGACGCCAGCCGGAGCCAAAAGCCTGGTCAAACTCTTTGTAGGGCAGGGCAAGAATGGCAGCTCGACGCGTGGACTCTTGAGAAACGCACCCGGCGAAGAATCCGACGGCGAGTGCCAGCCCGGTGCAGAAGCGAATGAACCCATACATACACTCTATAGACACCAGCAGGGTCATATTTGTGTGCGCGTGTCACAAGGACGAACGCCGTATGACACGTACCCCGCCACAGGAGAATTCGCCTCATTCCCCGACTAGCTGCTCGATGTCTTCGCGCGACACGGTGAAGACATCCATGTCCTTGGTGACCGCGCCGAGGCTGACGAGGCACTCGGTGAACAGCTCGCGCGTGCGCAGTTCGAGCGCCTTGGCGTCCAGGCCGGTCATCACCTGGATGATGCGGCCGCCTTTGCGGACGTGGGTGCGTTCGTCCGAGCGGATGAAGTCGGCGATGTGGCGCAGGAGTTCGTCGCGCCGATCGGCCGCGGTGTCGATGAGGTTGTTGATGGTCTTGAGCACGCCGACTTCGCCGAACAGATTGATCTCGGCCATGGCGAAGGCCGGGTCCATCGGGCCGCGGCAGGTCGAGCCGGTCAGCCGGTTGCGCAGCTCGAACGGATCGTAGCCGGCGGCCAGCAGGGCCCGATGGCCAATCTCCGTGTGGCGCGCTTCATCCCAGGTGATGCGCGCCAGGTCGTACTCGGCCTGAAAATCCTTGAATCGAATGTCCCAGATAAACGTGCCGAAGGCCTCGATGGCGTCGATCTCGTCCCGTTGCGTGCGGATGAACCGCAGGCGCAGGTTTTCGTAGGAATCTTTCGGGAACCGCGCCTGGCCGTCGGCGGTGTCGTAGTCGCCGGTGTTCTTGAAGGTGTCGAAGCGCCCGTCGCGCAACGGCACGGTGCCGCGCTCGAAGGGCTTGCTCGCGCTGCGCAAAGGCGACGGCGCCTCGGCGCGCGGGTCGGCGCCGGTCACGCCGCCGATGGAGGCCAGGAGCCGTTGCAAGTGCCATCGCCACGCGGCGAGCTGCGGCTCCTCCGCGCCGCCTTCGACGTAGGCGGCAATCGCGGCGTCGGCCCACTCGAGCATCGGTTCGTAATCGGTGAGGATGCGGCGCAGGCAGCGGATGGTTGGCACGTCTGTGACAGGGTCGGTGTCGTCGCAATGATGCCGGTAGGCCGTGGCCAGGGCGCGGCCGAGCACTTGATGAACGCCGACGAGCAGTTCGGCGGCGTTGTTTGCGCTGAGCATCTCCTCGATGAACCGGTCGATGTCCGCGTCGCGGAAAGCGTCCACCACCTTGGGACGCGTTTCCTGTTCGCCGAGCCGCTCGCGGAACAGCCGCGCCGCGTCGCCGTGCCAGAAGATATGCCGGCCCGTTTCCAATTTTACTTCGAACTCGGGGATGGACAGGGTCCACGCGCCCAGCGCCTGCATGAGGCGGCGTTCGAAGTAAAAAAAGCGGAGCAGGCGGCGGGCGTTTTCGGCGACGGTGAATTTGCCGCCGAGCAGGCGCGGATCGCGAGGGAAGCGGTAGGGGAAAACTTTTCTTCGTTCCGCGGCGCCTTCGCGCTGGCCGGCGACGGGGACGTAAGGGATGGAGGAACCGTTGGACGAGATTTCGCTGCTCATAACGATTCTTTTACTCCTTGCCCCGGCGGCTGGCAAGATCAGGCGCGAGTCGCGGATCGCATCTCAGCGCCGGGCATCCACCAAGCGGCCCGCGCGTTCAGCGTAGCTGCGACCGTGAGGTCGCGGGCCTGAGATGAGCAACGCGCGCATCGGCATGAGTTCTGTTCGTGCTTGAGTCTGCCTGCTGAAGTATTCAGCCCGCGACCTGACGGTCGCGGCTACCAAGAACGACAACGAAATTTTTGCGGACTATTCTCTTGACTCTCCGTTGGAGTTCGGTTTTGCTCGGGGTCTAGTTCACCAGGCTCTCAGCTTCCAGTACGCTTTGCGTACAGCCTTTTCTTTGGGTTGAGCGCGGGGCGGGGACTTCTCAGGCAATCACGGTCGAGGCTGAACTTGGCGACGGGATGCGCATGAGGCCGGCGGCAGATATTCGCGGCGGCAGCGGCTCCAGACGGAGCGAGGAATGGATCCTCGCCTCGCCTTGCAGGAGCGCCTGTGTCGGCGAATGGCAACCCTGGCCGCGTCGCAATCCCCTCGGGCAAAGCTCTCCGGCAAACAATTCTCCATAATGACCATGAAAAGAACCCTCTCCATCCTTTCGGCGCTGGCTTTTGTCACGGCCAGCGGACGCGCCGGTGTCATCCTGCAGGACACCTTCACCTACCCGGATGGGCCGCTGGTGACGCGGCCGGGGACGCCGTGGACGACGCACAGCGGAATTGCCGGGCAGTTGCCAGTCGTGTCCGGTCAGATCCGTCTCGCCGCCAGCGGTACAATTACCGAGGATGTGAACGCGCTGCTGGCGGGACAGCCGTATACCGGCGGATCACTCTACACGTGCTTTAAGATGACGGTGACGAGCCTGCCAACGGGCGCTGGGAATTTCTTCGCGCACTTCAAGGATGCCGGCATGATGTTTCGCGCGCGCGTGTGGGCCTTCCCCAGCACGGTCGCGGGCACCTGCCGCATCGGCATCGGGAACAACTCCGGCACGGCGCACTCGGATATTCCGGGCAGCATAGCTCTGAATGTGCCCGTAATCGTCGTGACCCGTTACAATGTTGCTTCGGGGGTAAGCACGATTTGGCTGAATCCCACGCTGGAGTCTGATCCGAATGTGATGGCCACGGATCCGATCTCGATAACGCCGATCACTTCGTATGCCTTCCGGCAGGACGTGAGCATGGGCACGGCTGGCACAATCTTGATCGACGACCTGCGCGTTGGCACCAGCTTCGCCGACGTGAAGCCGCCGCCGGGCTCAATCGCGGCCGGCATCGATTTGTTTACCACGCCGGGGGGCGGCACCAGTTATGAGGATTTTAGCGGCACGCCGCTTCCGGCGGGCTTCTTCGGGCCGGGGTCGGACCCATTTACCGGGCTGGTCGAATTTCGGGGAGTGCCGCTCGAGCCGGCGTCGCCCCTGGGCTTGACCGACACCATTGTGCAGCGGTCGTCGCTCGCAATCGCTCCGCCGGGCGGGCCGTCGGTGACAATTCCCATCGAAATCGTCGCCTTGAGTCTGGTCAGCGCCAATCCAATCACCGTCACCTATAACGGCGGGCAGCGTCCCGAGCCATGGAACGTGCGGGTTTGCCTCTCCTCCCAGCAGCCGCAGCAGATCGGCAGCATGAGCATTCAGCGCAAGTGCCCCGAAGGTGGCACCTTCACGTCTTCGCTCCCGGTGAGCCCACAGTTGACCTTTACCCGTGTCGGCCCGGTGCCCGACGTGCGCGTCATCGATCCGGGACCGATCGTTTTATTCGACACGGCTGACGGCCATTGGCTCGAGAATGATCCGGGTTTCGGGCTGACCCAGGTTCCGCCCGGTCTGCAAGTGGATCATGATTGCAATCCGCTAACCCCGCCGCGCCAGTTGCCGGGCACGAGCAATTTCCACCCGGGCATGAGGGCCTTACGCTGCACCCCCGA
>CAZZAQ010000327.1:0-5873 GCA_964652165.1 uncultured Bifidobacterium sp. | reverse complement strand
AAAGCGGCTGGTTCACGCGCTGGTAATTGAGTTCCGACCAAAAGAGTTGCTTGAGAGGTTCGATCCCCCGCAACTCCTTCAGCAAGTCCAGAACGTTATGCTGTCGTTCGGGTCGTGACATGGCTGTTCGCTCGCGTGCGAATCAGCCCTGCTGGTGACTGCCTCCGTGGGAACTCTGGTGCCTGAAACTAAAGTGGGACGCACTTACTTGCGCCTCACAACAGGCACCTCGGAAGGGCCCACGAAAGAACGCTTTCAGCGCGCCCCAGGCGGGGCGCGCGTCGTGCGCTGTCTTTCGTTCGAAATTTCCGAGGTTTCGTTGTAAACAGCAGCCGAAGCTACGCGAAATGAGTTTGGTTAAGAGTGCTGGTCGATGGTCGTGTTTCTGTCGTCTGCCGATTCCGGGCCGGTTTGGATACCGGCGCTCCGTTCGTTTCGGCTTCGTTGACGCGGGCGAGGGTAACGCGTCTGGACGAGGAGAGGCAACGGCGGAGTTGACGGCGGAATTGAGGGTTGCGTTAAGGCCGAAAAGAGGGGCACAGGGGACGGTGGTTCCGTTTTTGAATTGAATCCTTGCCCGAGCACGGGGTTAATGGGCGGACAAGTATGAGTCAGGGAAATACGGCCGATCCAACGGCGTCGGACGATGACGCGGCGGACATCCTCCTGGTGGAGGACGATCCAGACGATGCGGAGTTCATTCTGCGCGCCCTTCAAACCGGCGGCCGGGCGCTTCGGGTGGAGCACGTGACCGATGGGGTCGAGGCGCTGGACTACATCGCTTGCGCCCGCACCTCCGCCCAACAGCAGACGCAGACCTTGCCCAGACTCATCCTCCTGGATTTGCGGCTCAGCCGAATGCAAGGAATGCATGTGTTGCGGGTCTTGAAATCCGAAGAAAGGACCCAGCGCATTCCCATCGTGGTGCTGACGGCCTCGCGGTTGAATATCGAACTGATGGAGAGCTACAAGCTGGGCGTAAACAGTTACGTCATCAAGCCAACGGAGGCCGAGAAATTCCAAGAAGTGGTGGCGGCCATCGCGCACTACTGGCTGGCCGTCAACGAGTCGGCCCTGCCAGCAGGAGGGTGAGGCGCAGCGGGGATGGCGAGCCGCAGCGGCATTGGCGTTGAATGAAGCGCAAGAGGACCGGCCGGCGGCGACATTCCCACTCTTACTCCTACTCTTACTCTTACTCGTAATCTTAATCAGTTCAGCAGGAGAGCAAGAGTAAGAGTAGGAGTAAGAGTGGGAGTAAGAGTGGGAGTAAGAGTAAGACCTGCTTCGCCCGCTTGATTCAACGACAACGGGCCGCAGCAGAGGGTTCTGGAAGGGCTGTAAGCCGAATTCTGTCTGCCGAGGGCGTGCGAACACGCGCGCGGGAGAGAATCATTTGTCTGAGCGGCCAGTACCCGGGATCCGCGCCGCGGTGGCGGCGCTGGCGCGGGCCGCGCCGAAGATCCCCTATTTGGCCTTGCTCCCGATGGGGTTTTCCGTGCCCCGCCGATTGCGCGGCGGGCGGTGGGCTCTTACCCCGCCGTTTCACCCTTGCCGCGCTCCGTTGCCGGAGCGGCGGCGGTTTGATTTTCTGTGGCACTTTCCGTCAGCCGCGGCTTTCGCCGCGACTGCCCGCGTGTATCCAGCGGCCTGCCCGGCTCGCGCCGGGCGCCACCGGTTACGCGGCATCGCGCCCTGTGGAGTTCGGACTTTCCTCCCCCGGCGCGCGTGAGCGGGCCGGGAGCGATTCTCCGCCCTTCCAGAACCAACTGCACGATAACAGTCTGCCAGCGGCAGTTCAACCTGAATCCGGCAGTTGCACTTGAGGTGGGCGCTTAGCAATGGTTTATGCGCCGCCAGAGCGCAGCGGCGACGGCGCTTTGGCGACGGGGCAACCGTTGACCACACGAGTCGAAGAGGTGTCGCGCTGCGTTTGCCACCGCAGACGTATCAGTCCAAAATTACCGGCGCGAGAGCAGGAACGCCATCAAGTCGCGGAAATCCTGCACGCTCATCGTCCTGTCCAGCCCTTCGGGCATCATCGAGACTCGGGATTGATCGTGGGTCGCGATTTGGGCGCCGGGGATACGCACGGCTTTCCCGTCCGCGGTGACAATCGTCAAGGTGCCATCGGAGCTCTGCGCGGTGAGCAGGCCGCTGACAGTCCGTCCGTCCTTGGTTTCGACGTCGTGCGAAACGAATTGCGGCGGAATGTCGCGCGAGGGATGGAGAATCGATTGCATCAACTTTTCGCGATCCGCGCCGCGGGCGACCGTGGAAAGGTCCGGGCCGAGACGCCCGCCGTTGTCCTCGATCCGGTGGCAGCGCCCACAAGCGGCGGACGGGCTGAAAAACACACGCCGGCCGCTGGCGGGGTCGCCGGGCCTGGCGAGGACTTTGCGCCAGGCCTCGTCGGAAGCCGGCCGGTGGGCGTTGCCGCTTCCACCCGGGCCGGCCAGTCCGAGCGCGTAGTTCAACTGCTCGCGAAGCGGGTCGTCGGCCGAACGCGCCGCCAGTTGATTCCGCCGGGCGGCGAACGCGGCTTGCACGCGCGGCGCCGCGGCGGCGACGCACAGGCTCCGGGCGGCTTCGAGTCGGATTTGCGGCAAGGAATCGTCGAGCAGGGCCAGAAGCGCCTCCGTCGAGCCCGAATCGCCTGCCAGCGCCGCGACGGCGTCGGCGCGCAACATGACCGGCTCGCTTCGGCGCGCCGCGATCTGGCGCAACAGCGCGAGGGCCGCGGCATTGGTCGTCGGCGTCAATGCGTGGACCGCTTCGACGCGGACCGGCAGCGGCGGCTTCGCCCCGGCGCGAAGCTGCTCGATCGCGCGCGCCTCGTCCGGTTGCTCGACGAACTCGAACGCCTCGATTCCGCCCGGCGCGCTGCGATGGGTCACGCCCGCGGCCTTCGAGAGAATCTGCTCCGTCGCCGCATGCGCGCGAAGCAACGCTGGGGTCACCGGTCCCGCCGTGAAAGCCGCCGCCAGCCGGTTCGTGAGCGCGACGAACGCGCCTTCACCCGTCCAGATGAGCGCCATGAGGCGGACGCGCGGGTCGGAGTCTGTCAGCAGCTTGTCCAACAGCTCGGGTGCGTCGGCGGCGTTGGCGCGGCGCAGTGCGAGCAATCCGCCGAGCCGCGTGTCGGCCGACGGGCTGCGGAGCAGCCCGCGGGCGGTGTCGCCCCAAGAAGGCTTTGCCAGCGTGGTGATCGCGGCGGAACGGAGGAACGGGTCGTCGTCCCCGAGCGCCGCCTGGAGCCGCGGAAGTTCCGACGGCGAAGTCGCGTCGCACAGTTCCTTCATGCGCCGGCGATCGGCGTTCGCCTTGAGCGCAAGAGCAGAGCCGGCGGCAAATTTCGCGGCCTTCGGCTGAAGCTTCCAAAGACGGCCCTTTCCGTGGACGTTGTAGCTCACGTCGACCCAGTCGGTGAAAAAGACAGAGCCGTCCGGCGCGGCGGCCAGTCCGATGGGACGGAAGTTGGAGCCGCCCTCGACGAGCACCTCGAGTTCCGAGCGCAAAGAGGCGCCGAAGGGTTTGGGGTGTACGACCTCGATGCGGTGATCCCAACCGGCAGCGACGAGCAGCCCGTCGCGCAAACCGGGCAGCGCCGTGCGGTCGCCCGCGAGCAAAGCCGAAGCGCCTTCGCCGACGCCGCACACCATCGGCAGAGTGCCGGGCAGTTCGCCATTCCACGCCTGGTACGGGTGCAGTCCTGTCCGGCCAAAACGGAACTTGTAGCCGTAGTCGCCGCCGGGCACGACGTCGATGAGGCGGTTGGGCGGCCGCGAATCGGGATCGTTGTCCACTGCCAGCAGGTACTGGCCGCCGAAGAACGCCAGGCCGAATGGATTCCAGAATCCCGTGGCGACGTGTTCGAGCTGCGAGCCGTCTGGCCGGCAGCGGAAGACGTTGCCCCCTTCGCCATGGCCGGAGTGCGACCGGCCGTCGGTGCCGCGAAGGGTGTAAGCTTCACCGAGGTTTTCGCCCTGGCCGACGTAGAGCCAGCCGTCGGGCGAGAAGGCGATGGCGCCGATGCCGTTGTGCGGGTAATCGCCGCGAGTTTCCATCTTGAGGATTTTCACCTGCGCGTCACAAACTCCATTGTCATCCGAGTCATCCAGACGCACGACGCCATTGCGGTGCGTCGCGTAGAGCCGCCCATCCGGGCCGAAGGCCAGGTGCATCCCATGGTGCAAACCGTCCGCGAAGACGGTGATCGACTCCGGCTTGCCGTCGTGGTCGGCGTCGATGAACCGCTTCACGCGGTCGTACTTGGGGCCGGGATAATCGGCCTTCGGGAAATGCGTGTGCGATTCGAGTGCGAAGATGCGCCCGCGCGCGTCGATGGCCAGGCCGATGGGCGTCACGATGTCCGGCTCGGCGGCGAACAGGGAGAGAGCGAGCCGCTCGTCGCGGACTTCGGGCGTCTCAATGGGGGCCGCCGGCGCGGAGGCGGTCAGGGCGAACAACATGCCGAGCGAAAAGGACGTGCGGAGCCGTCGGGACATGGCCGCGAGGATGGAGAGGCGTTTTGCCAATGTCCATTTCCAAGCTCCGGCGGATTGACACGGCGAAGCCCGCGCGGCTATGAACGCCGAAATCACCAGCCACCCATGAAACTTCTGATGATGTCCTTCGTTGCTGCGTTTGCTTTCTCCATGCTAGCCCCGACGCGCGCCGAAAATTGGCCCGGCTTCCGCGGCCCCACTGGCCAGGGGCTCTCGAAGGAAAAACGGCTGCCGCTCCATTGGAGCGCCGACTCGAATGTGTTGTGGAAAGCCGCCATCCCGGGCGACGGCTGGTCCTCCCCCATTGTCTGGGAGGAGCGTGTCTTCGTGAGCACGACCACCGAGAACGGAACGAAGTGCCGCGTGCTTTGCCTCGATGCGAAGAAGGGCGCGGTGCTTTGGGACAAGCAGGTTTTCGAGCAGGTGCCGCGGCGCAAGGAGGGAAAGAATTCCTTCGCGACGCCGACGCCCGGGACGGACGGGAAGCGTGTTTACGTCGTGTTCGGCGACGGCAGCGTGGCAGCGCTCGACTTCGACGGAACGGTGCTTTGGACGAACCGCGAAGTGGAGTTTTACAGCCGGCACGGACTCGGGGCGTCGCCAGTGCTCCACGACGGGCTGCTCATCATGCCTTACGACGGCAGCAATCGCACGAACAAGCCGGGACAGTATCCGAACAACACGCCCGAGGAACGGCTCGGCTGGCAGCTCCCGTGGGACAAATCGTTCATCGCCGCGCTGGACGTGAAGACCGGAAAGCGGGTCTGGACCGGCAAGCGCGGCCTGTCGCGAATCGCGCACATGACGCCTTTCGTGATGCCCGAGGGATCCCGCGAGGTCATCCTGAGCGCGGCGGGCGACGTGGTGCAGGCGTTCGACCCAAAGAACGGCGAGCGGCTCTGGTCGGTCTATTCTCAGGGTGAAGGGGTGGTGCCGACGCCGGTAGCGGGTGGCGGGCTGGTATTCGCTTCGTCGGGATTCGAGAAGACGACGCTGCGGGCCATTCGTCCCGGCGGGCGCGGCGATGTGACTTCGACTCATATCGCGTGGGAACAGAAGAAAGGCGCGCCCACCCAGCCCTCGTTGCTTTACGCAAACAAACTGCTCTTCGCGATTACCGACGGCGGCATTGCGACGTGTTACCAGCCGACGACCGGCGACATCGTCTGGCAGGAGCGCGTGGGTGGGAACTTGTGCGCCTCGCCGGTGTGGGCCGAGGGCCGAATCTATTTCCTGAGCGAAGCCGGCGAGACAACCGTTATCGAGGCGGCGGACCAATTCAAAGTGGTGGCAAAGAATTCCCTCGGCGAGAAATGCCAGGCTTCGATGGCCGTCTCGGGCGGGCGGCTGTTCATCCGAAGTGACAAG
>CAZZAQ010000326.1:0-5900 GCA_964652165.1 uncultured Bifidobacterium sp. | reverse complement strand
AATGAAGGTAGCCGGTGGGAAGCCTCGACCGCAGGGAGAGGCGCACCCACCGGGCCAACGATCCGCGGCGCATCGCGCCCCAGCGGGGCGCATGAATCGACGCCAATTCCCTCCATGCGCCCCTCCGGGGCGCCGGCCGTTTTACAACCTGCACCGGTGGGTGCGCGCCGCAGGGCGGCGCTTCCCACCGGCTACCTTCACAGGTGCCTCCGGCACCGGCGCCACCCGAGATAACTCGCGCACTCGCAACCCTGGGCTTCGTTGCGGAATCCCGTTGGGATTCTTAGAGCGTGTTTTGAAAATGGCCTTGGCGGCGAGACGCCGCCAAAACTCGCCGGCCAGAGGCCCGCGATACGTAGCGCGGGCGTCCTCGCCTGCGAGTTCGGGCGGCGTCTCGCCGCCAGGAACGGGCCGGAATCCCATTTTCAAAACACGCTCTCAGAGATGATGCCCTTCAAGAGCTGGTTTTCGCCCGGCCAAGGGATTGCTTGCCATTCGCAGCCGAACAAGCCCAGACTCCGCGTCAATGAAGCGCGCCTGGCCAAACTTGGCTTTGGCCGGATTTGGGCGTGGTTGGCCATGTCAGCTACCGCATACCTTAAAGCAGATTGTGACTATTGTAGCGGACACATCGAGTACCCAGTCGAGCTTGGCGGCTTGTCTATCGAATGCCCACATTGTCGGCAGACAACCGCGTTGCCTGTGCTGGCTTTGCCGCCGGCATCCGTGCCACCACTAGCTTCTCCAGGTTCCCCTCGTCACGTGCGGCGACATAGCATCTTCTACTATGTTTTTTGGAGTACGGTCTCTCTCTTCGCCACGTTGGCGATTCTCTTCCTCGCGTTCATTTTTCTGACGGCGGCCGGCGCTGGATTTCTCGGCGCGTTAATTGGCCGCACTCCGAATAGTGAAGCCAAAGTGCCAACCCCCGCCGTACGAAATCTACCTCCACTGACCGAGGAGGAACGTCAAGTCGCCATCAGAATCATGGGCAACTTGCGTGTCAAGCATGACAACATCGAGGGAATCACTTGGTATTCACCCGATGCCGCTGATGGCTACGAGACCGCTGTCTATGTTTACCTTGGCAAGAATGAGAAGGGAAAACCTTGGTTGCGCTGGATGATCCGATATTACGGTGATGATTGGTTGTTCATCCGCAAGTACCGAATCAGGGTTGATGATGAGGACGCGAAGACCCTGTTGCCCACAAAGCAAATCAAACACGACAACAGCCGTGGATCAGTCTGGGAAATATTTGACGAGCCGGCCAGTGAGCACGCAAATCTTCTCAACCAAATTCTGGCGAGCAAAACCACATACCTGCGGATGGAGGGAACTGACAGAGTTAAGGACATCGAGCTTCGTTCTGACGATCTACAGCAGATGAGGAATGTTCTTTTGGTGTACCGATACCTGGGAGGTGTTTGGCCGGCAAATTGAAGCACCAATGCATGTTTAATGCTCAGTCTGTGGAAATCATGCAGCAGCATGGAGAGTTTGTGTCGCTGCTCGAGCTGCAGCAATAGGATTCCACGTCAAACCCCGTAAATAGCTGGGTTGAACTCACTCCGTGGCCGAGGCGTAATCCTTTTGGTTCATCACGGAATTGCGGGGAACTTCGGCAAGCTGAACGCCAACGGCGTTCCATCTTTCAGCCCAGGGTTGGCGCGAAAGCGCCTACCCTGGGTGCAGGCAGTGGATGGGCCCAACCCTGAAAGGGTTGCATCCCAGACAGCCGCCGCTGCAACCCTTACAGGGTTGGGCAGGCTGCGCCGGGTCAACCCAGGGTAGCGGCTGCGCCGCAACCCTGGGCTGAAGGATGGAACACCCTTGGTGTTCCCCGGAAATCCGCGAAGAACCATCCTTTTACTCGACAAAGGCATCGGGTCAAGGGCATGGAACACATCAAAGCATGAAAACCAGGATCATCGGAGTGACAACCCTCGCCGCGATGCTTCTCGTGGCGGCGGACGCCGCTGAGATTCAAGTCGCCACAGTCATTCCCAAACCCGGCGACGCGCCGAAGCCGATGTCGCCGGAGGAGAGCGCGCGGGCGTTTCAGTTGCCCGAGGGATTCCGCATCGAGGTCGTGGCCAGCGAGCCGCTCATCGCGTCGCCCTCGGCGGTGTGCTGGGATGAGCGCGGACGGATGTTCGTGAGCGAATTGCACGGCTACAACCTCGAAGGCCAGCTCGACATCGAGGAGTTGAACAAATCGGGCAAGCTCGACACGCAGGTGCGCCGCGTGCAAGCGGACGAAAAGTTCAAACAAGCCGCGCGCAGCGGCACCTACGGCGTCATTAAACGGCTCGTCGATACGAACGGGGACGGGCGCATGGACAAGGCCGTCGTGTGGGCGACCAATCTGCCTCCGGCCTATGGGCTGGTGGCGGCGCGCGGCGGCGTCATCGTGGCTTGCGCGCCGGACATTGTGTACCTCGCGGATCGCGATGGCGACGGCGCGCCGGAAACGCGCGAGGTTTTGTTCACGGGATTCAGAACGGGCGCGCTGGAGCGCGGGATCAACGCGCCGCTGTGGAACGTGGATGGCTGGATTTACGTCGGACGCGGGCACGGAGGCGGAACCATCCGCGGGCCGCATCTCGCCAAGCCGGTTCAACTGCCGGACTCGGACTTCCGCATTCGCGCGGATGGCAGCGAGATCGAACCGGTGACCGGCGGGACTCACACGCTGGGCTTCGCGTTCACCGAGCCGGGCGAGCGATTTGTTTCCACGACCTCGGTTCCGGGAGTTTTCATTGCGCCGCTGCCATCGCATTACCTCGCGAGAAATCCGGACGCGGCGACGCCTTCGTTGAGTGTGGCCACGGGCGACAAGCGCGCCTATCAGATTTCCCAACCGCATCCCTGGCGGCGCAGGCGCGCGGAGGATGCGGCTTACGCGAAGTTTTATCGCGACCGTTACGGCGCCTCGGAGAGCGAGGCGAGTGGATGGTTCACGTCCGCGTGCGGGGCGTTCGTGTATCAAGACAGGGTGCTGCCTGGGTTGCGCGGGCAATACTTCGTGTGCGAGCCCTCGGGAAACCTCATCCACCGCTCCGTGATAGAAGCCGAGGGTTCCGCCCTGAAACTGAGCCGCGCGCCGGGCGAAGAGCGATCCGAGTTCGCCGCCAGCCGCGACGGTTGGTGCCATCCCATCCGCCTCCTGCACGGGCCGGACGGCGCCATCTGGATAGTGGATTTCTACCGCGAAATCATCGAGGACTACTCGGCCATTCCCCGGCATCTGCAACAGCAATACGGCCTCTACGCCGGCCACGACCGCGGACGCATCTATCGCCTCACGCATCGCGACGCGCCGCCCGCGCCGCCGTCCGATTTGAGCGCGCTCGACGCGAAGTCGCTGGCGCGGGAAGTCGCCAGCCCGCTGTTCTGGCGGCGCGAAACGGCGCAACGTCTACTGTGCGAGCGCGGGGATAAATCCGCCCTCCCGCAATTGCGCGAGCAACTGATTTCCAGGAACGACGAAGCCACCGTCGTCATCAGCACGCTGCGAACAATGGATGGGCTGCGCGCGCTCGTTGCGTCCGATGTCCGCCCGTTTCTCAAACACGCCGAGGCCGCCGTGCGCGTCCACGCGCTGCAACTGGCCGAGCGTTGGCTTGCCACCGACCCGGCGACGCTGGATGCAACGCTCGCCGCCGCCGCGTCGGAGGCAAACCCGCGCGTGGCGCTTCAATTCGCGCTGAGCCTTGGCGAAGCCCGCGACCCGCGCGCCTTTGCGATGCTGGCCCGTTACGCTCGCGAGCGGCTGGACATCCGCTGGATGGACGCCGCGCTGCTTTCATCGCTGCACGCTCGCGGCGGTGAAATGCTGGAGGAACTGCTGCGCGAGCCGACGGCTTCCGCGCCGTTTCTCGACAAGCTCGCCGCCACCGTCTCGGTGCGGAGTGACCGCGCGGAACTTTCCCGGTTCTTGAATGCCATCCGTTCCTCGGCATCCGAGCGGCAGGCCGCGCTCCTTGGCAGCCTCGCCAAGGGCCGCGCCAATGCGAAACGCCAACCGCTCGATGACGCCGCCGCCAGTCGCGCTCTTGCTGCGCTTTTGGCCAGTTCTTCGCCCGAGGTCCGCGCTGCCGCGCGGAGCCTGGAAGATACGTTTGTGCCCGCGCCGCCGGACGACGAGTCCATCGCCGGTCTCCCAACGCCCGGACCGGCCGTGAGCGAGGAGACCATTCGCCGCTATGTCGCGGCATTGTCTGAGAGACGCGACACGAATCGCGGACACGAAATCTTCCTTTCGGCGTGCGCCACGTGTCATCGCGTCGGAGAAGAAGGCACCCATTTCGGCCCCGATTTGATGGGGGAATTGGGAATCGCCGAGGAATCGCTCGTGCGAAATCTACTGCTGCCTTCGGAACGGATTCGACCAGGCTTTGAAACGACGCTGGTGGAAACCGACGCGGGAACTTCGTTCGCCGGACTGTTGCACGAGGATGGCGCCACGAGCCTGACGCTGCGCCAACCCAGCGGTGTGGAGAAGGTGGTATTGCGCAAGGACGTGAAGGGGGTCCGACGCGCGGCGGTCTCGCTGATGCCGACCTTTGCCGAGACGCTGCAACCGGCCGACGTGGCCAACGTGCTGGCGTGGCTCCGCGGCAATCTCAAGGCGCTGCCGCCGGGCCGCGTCGTGCTCTTCGACGAGGAACCCGGCTTTGCCTCCCTGCTCAACGAAGGCGGCGGCCGCGCGGAGGTCGTTTCGATCCAGGCGTATGCCGGGGCCTTGTGCCTGCGCGTCGCGCCGCCACAGCGGTACAGCGCGCGCATCGCCGGCTGGAAATACCGCATCGTGGAGGCGCCGTCGGCGCCGGATGAGTTTCGTTACCTGCGTCTCGCCTGGCGCTCAAGCGGGGAAGGCGTGATGGTGGAACTGGCTTCCAACGGTCAATGGCCCAAGCCCGAGGAGGCGCGCCGGCGTTACTTTGCCGGAAAAAACACCACGTCCTGGCGGGCGCGCGGCGTCAGTGCGGTCGTCCCGACAGAATGGCGGGAAGAAATATTTGACCTTTGGGAAGACTGTGGCGACTTCACCCTCACCGGCATCGCTCCCACCGCGATGGGTGGCGCGGCGTTTTTCGATCGCATCGAGCTGATGCAGCAGAAGCCCGAGGAGACCGCAGCCAGTCCGCGTCCGCAGTAGTTTCTGGCCAAAGCGCTTAACCGGGATATTTCACACGTTTCGTAGCCGCCGACGTGAGGAGGCGGACGGACTGGACTGAGGGAACGACTCCGCCTCCTTACGTCGGCGGCTACGGGCTGTGGGCGTTTCACGCACTGTATGAAATACCCGGGTTAAGCGCCGGGTCGCCGCGCGTTTGACCTTCCGCGGGCCTTGCCCGTAAGCTGCGCGCGTGGCGAACACGTTCGGGCATCTCTTCCGCATCACCACCTGGGGCGAAAGCCACGGCGGGGGTGTCGGCGTGGTTGTGGATGGTTGCCCGCCGCGGCTCAAGCTGAGCGAAGCGGACATCCAGCCCGACCTCGACCGCCGGCGCCCGGGCCAGTCCCGCATCGTGTCGCCCCGCAAGGAGCCCGACACGGTCCAGATTCTTTCCGGCACGTTTGAAGGCCGGACCCTGGGCACTCCCATCAGCCTGTGGGTGAGGAACGAGGACGCTCGTGCCGAGGCGTACACCGAGATGGCCACGAAGTTCCGCCCGAGCCACGCCGACTACACCTACTTCGCCAAGTTCGGCATCCGCGCCTGGCCGGGCGGCGGCCGCACCAGCGCGCGTGAAACCATTGGACGCGTCGCCGCCGGCGCGATTGCCAGGAAACTTTTGCGCGAACGTTTCGGCGTCGAAATCCTGGCCTACGTCAAACAAGTCCAACGCATTATCGCCGACGCTGACCCCGACAAAGTTCGTTTCAAAGAC
>CAZZAQ010000325.1:0-5910 GCA_964652165.1 uncultured Bifidobacterium sp. | reverse complement strand
GCTTTTTCCCGCGCCATTGTGGCCAAGCAGGCCGTAGATTTCACCGCGGCGGACCGTGAGACTAAGGTCTTCCACCGCGAGACGGCCGGCGAACCGCTTGGTGAGGTGGCTTAATTCGATCATGGGCGAGGGGTTCATCGGGAGCCGGGGCGTTCGAGAAGCTTTTGGATGTGGCCGTCGGCGTAAAGGAAGTTGTAGCCGAGTCGCTCGCCGCGATTGCGATGGAACGGTTCCTTGTCGAACACGAGCGGGGCTTCGTGGGATTCGAGGGCGATGCTGAAGGCCTTCAACTGGTCGGCAGGCTGGCCGTTGAGCAGGTGGTTCCACCAGTAACTGCTGCCGGTTCGCTCGAAGATTTGCCGGTCGTCGGAGGGGCATCTGAGCACCTGGAGCGAACCGAGGTGGTTTGAGAGCACTAGATCGATGGTCGGCAGCCCGTTTGTAATGCCGGGAGAATTCGTCGAAGCCCCGAAGTTCATCAGCACGGGCATCCGGTCATCGTTTTCATGAACGTAGATTTGAAGGGCGATGCCAATCTGGCGCAGATTGCCCAGGCAGGCCGTCGCGCGGCCCTGCTCCTTGGCCTTGCTGAGCACCGGCAAGAGAATCGCCGCCAGCACCGCGATGACGGCCACGACGACGAGCAATTCGACGAGGGTGAAGGCCCTGCGCGGCCGTTGAGCCGTGTCCACTCTGCCCGGACGCCGGCCAGGCGAGACGCCTGCCCTACATTGGAGGTTGGACCTCATTTCACAGACGCCGTGGTGGGGCGCGTCGCTCCGCGCGCGCCGTCGCGCGGACTGGAGAAGGCTGGCCTTCCCTGAAAATCGGACGCTTCGGCGCGCGCGGAGCGACGCGCCCTACCATTTACGACATGGCTTCCATGGAGAAGATTTCGCTCGAACAGCATAGGGCCGACTCAATGCCTCACACGCAGTTCAAATTGCTGGATGATCTCGAGAAGAGCCTCGGCGTTGCCGCGCGCGTCGTCCACGGGATGGTGCGTGTGTGCTGTCTTTCGCAGGTGTTTGAAGTTGCGCGACGTGTCCCGCACCACGCCCTTGTAGAGCGAGCCGAGGTTGGTGGACGAGTGGCCGAAGGGGTTGGCGCCCAGGAAATGGTGGAAGTACCAATTGATGAATTGCCAGTCGAAGCCGTTGTTGTCGGAGATGAACATCGGCTGGCCGCTCACGTTGGCCTCGAGCCACGCGCGGAATGCTTCCATCACCACGGCAGGATTGTCGAATTCCTCCACCTCCCGGCGCGTGAAGCCGCTTACCGCCAGGGCCTCTGGCTGCCACTTGTCCGAAACCGGGCGGAGCCGTCCGTAAAATGTCCTGGCCAGCTCCGGCTCCACAACGACGGCCCCGAAGCAAACCATCGAGTAGTCAGCCGGCGCGGGTCCGTCCGCCTCGACGTCGACCATCACGTAGCTCATCGTCGCCGTCCCCGGAGTAGCGCCCCGTTCTCCATCAGCCGTTGCATCTCTTCCAGGACCGGCGCCAATTCGGCCTTCGTCTGGGCGGAGCTTTCGGTGTAGAAGGTCTGCAGCCCGATTTTCACCACTTTCTGCTGGAGTTCCTCGCTCAGTTCGGGCGGGCGGCTGCTGTTGATGCGCAACTCGGACGGCTCGTCGTTCAAGGCCGCCTCGCGGGCTTTGCGCAGGTCGCGCAATGCGTCGCTGACGGCTTTGCGGCGTTTGTCCTCCGGAAGCTGCTCGAAGCTGGCGAGCATTTGCTTGAAGCCGCTGGGCAGCGTGGCTTCGATGAGCGCGCCCTTTTCCGGCTCCGTCATTTCGGCAAACCACTTCTCCCAGGCCTCGTCCATGCGCGCCTTGCGCCGCTCTTCAACCGGGAGGGCGGCCATCTGCCCGGAGAGTTCTCGCAACGCGCGGGCGCGCTGTTCGGCCGACATCTTCGAGAGGTCATTTTTGTGCAGGTACGTCGCGACCTTTTCCGCGGTGGCCTTGGCGCGGTTCGAGACGAGCCAGCCCGCGCCGAGCACGAGCCAGACACCCAGCAGCCCCAGCCCCGCGAAAACCAGCGTCCTGCGCCGATGACTTGACATGCACTGTTGGACACGACTCTAGCCCATCTGGCACGTCTCGCCATGAGAAAAAGCTCTGGTTCGTAATCCCTCAGTCCGGTGGGGCGAGCGTCCTCGCGAGCCGATTGATTACTCAGCGTTTCTTGGCTCCGGCTCGCGAGGACGCTCGCCCCACCGGACTTCACTGAGGGATTACACTGGTTCAAGGGGCGTCCCGTTCCCGCCGACATAGAAAGTGGACGCGCGCCCGTTGCGAGCGCGCATGAGTGCCTTATCCATGGCGCGACGAACAAATCAGCCAAAGCCGTACCGTACCGCGCAGGCTGCCCCACTGGCGGCAATCCTGATCGCATTCGTGCTGACCTTGCTGGTTGTGGCCTTGAACTCAAGGCCTTATCTCGATGCGGGCTTACATCTCAGTCCGGCGTACTCGCAACTGGCGACGCTCTTGAGCCTCCTGGCTGTGGTTGTACTCCTCGTCTGTATTGGCTGGGCCACGGCACGCAACGCATGGGTGGATCGGGGACGCGACAACGAGCTTTCCCGCCTGTCCCTGGTCGCCAATAAGACGGAGAATGGCATCCTCATCACCGACGGCGACGGCCTGATTCAGTGGGTCAATGAGGGCTTCACCCGCATCACCGGCCACGTGCCGGACGACGCCATCGGCAAGGCGCCGGGGGCGTATCTCAGCGGTCCGGTCCAGAATCTCCACGCGATTCAAAGTATTCGCGACGCGGTCATCAGCCAGCATCCGCTCACGGTCGAGATGCTATGCGCCCACAGACGCGGCCACCGCTACTGGCTCGGCCTCCACCTCACGCCAGTCTTTGATGAACATGGACGCCTTACGAATTTCGTAGGCGTCGGTTCCGACATCACCGCCCGGAAGGGCGCCGAGGAGGAATTGAAACGCGTTCACCGCCGCAACGAGCTTTTCCTCAGCGCGGCAGGCGAGGGCATTTTCGGGTTGGATATGCAGGGAGCGATCTCATTCGCCAACCCCGCCGCCGCGCAACTCACCGGCTGGAAGCCCGAAGAACTCGTCGGCAAGCCGGTCAGCACGATTCTCCACCAGCTTCGGGTCAACCAGGTCACCGGACTTCGGGATGATCAATTCACCGGCGCGGCATTCATTGACGGCACGGTGCAAATTGGCGATACGGACGAGTTCCGCCGCCGCGACGGCACCCCTTTCCCCGTCGAGTACACGAGCACCCCCATCCGCGAGGGGGCCTCGCTCACCGGTTCGGTTGTGATCTTTCGCGACGTGAGCGACCGCCGTCAGGGCGAGGCGCTGCGCGGCAAGCAGGCCCGCCAGTTCGCCTTGCGCGCTGACGTCGCCTTCGGCCTGACCAACGGCGACAACCTGCGCACTTTTCTCCAACGCGCCATGCAGGCCATCGTGAAGCATCTGGATGGCGCATTCGCCCGCGTCTGGACGCTCAATTCCGAAGACAAAGTCCTGGAACTCCAGGCCAGCGCCGGCCTCTATACCCATGTCAACGGCCAGCACAGCCGCATTCCCGTCGGCACGCTCAAGCCCGGCAGGATCGCCAAGGAAGGCATGCCACAGGTGAGTCACAACCTGGTCGTCGATCCCGACGTCATCGACAAGGAGTGGATCCTGCGCGAGCGGATGCAGTCCTTCATCGGCTTTCCGCTCTTCGTCGAGGGTCGGGTCGTCGGGGTGATGGCCATGTACTCGCGCAACCGGCTGCCCAGTGACGCGGTCGAACTGCTCGCCTCCGTCGCCGACACGATCGCGCAAGGCACTATCCGCAAATGCGCCGAGGAGAAAGTCATCGAGCAGGCCGCGCTGCTCGACAAGTCCGCGGACGCAATCCTCGTCATCGACCTCAACAACCGTTGCACTTACTGGAATGCGTCGGCCGAGGCGCTCTACGGCTGGGCCGCGCAGGAGGTGTATGGCAAGACCGCCGACCAGATTGTCTTCCGGGACCGGCCCTATTTCGAGCGCGCCAAGGCCCTGACCCTTCAACGCGGCGAGTTCAGCGACCAAAGCTGCCAGATTGGAAAAGGGGAGAAGCCCGTGACGGTCGAAACTCGCTGGACGCTTGTCCGTGACGACGAAGGCCGCCCCAAGTCGATCCTGATTGTCAGTACCGACATCAGCGAGAGGAAGAAGATCGAGGAGCAATTCCTCCGCACGCAGCGCATGGAGAGCATTGGCACGCTGGCCGGCGGCATTGCGCACGATTTGAACAACGTGCTCGCGCCCATTATGATGTCGGTGGAGATGCTCAAGGAGAAGTTCAAGGACGAAAGCAGCCGCCGCATGCTTGGCATCCTCGAGACCAGCGCGCGGCGCGGCGCCGGCATGGTCAAGCAGGTGCTCACTTTTGCCCGTGGCGTGGATGGCGAGCGGATTCTTCTTCAACCCAAGCACCTCATCAAGGACATCTCGAAGATCATCCACGACACCTTCCCCAAGTCGATTCAGCTCAAGCTGAACATCTCCGAATCCCTCTGGCCGATCCTTGGCGACGCGACGCAACTTCACCAGGTGTTGCTCAACCTGGCGGTCAACGCCCGCGACGCCATGCCCAACGGCGGCACCCTGTCCATCGTCGCCGAGAACTGCGTTGTCGAGGACGGCGTCGAACCGCCCGCGCCCGGTCTCATGCCCGGCTACTACACGCTCATCAAAGTCAGCGACAACGGCACGGGCATACCGCCCGAAGTTCTCGAAAAGATTTGGGAACCTTTCTACACCACCAAGGCAGTGGGCAAAGGCACCGGGCTTGGGCTCTCGACGGTGCTCGGCATTTTGAGGAGCCACAATGGCGTCGTAACGGTGCAAACCGAGATGAACAAGGGGACGGCCTTCTTCATCTATCTGCCCGCGCAGGACAGCGCCAGCAGCACCCCGGCCGAGGAAGGCCCCAAAGAGCTGCCGGTCGGCAATGGCGAACTCATTCTCGCCATCGATGACGAGGCATCCATCCTCAGGATGACCCAGGAAACGCTTGAGACCTTTGGCTACCGCGTGGTCACCGCGAGGGACGGCGCGGAAGCCGTGGCGGCGTTCACCGCGCATCGAGACGAGATTCGCGGCGTCATCACCGACTTGCTGATGCCGCACAAATCAAGCGTCACGAGCACGGCCCGGTTGCCGACCATTCGCGTGCTCCGCAAACTCGATCCCAACGTGAAGGTCATCGCCGCCAGCGGCCTGGTGGAGGCGGAAAAACTGAAGGACGTGACCGGCCTGGAAAGCATCCCGTTCCTCATGAAGCCCTACACGGCGGAGAAGCTCCTGACGACGTTGCAGCAGCTTCTGGCCGAAGCGGTCTGAGGTGGAACCGGTTGAACCGCACTCAAAATCGGATCGGCTGAAGCCGCCGGCACGCCACACCACGCTGCCGCCTTGGGGCCTCATTCACGACGGCCGGCCAGCCGCCGCTTGACCCCGCATGCCTGGGCGGCGCTGAGAGTCAGTGATGGCCCGTTTCCATGCCGTGTCGCCGCAGTGCAGGCAAGGCGCCGCGCCATGCGCAACGCCCACTTGCGCGGCGCTGGTATTTCAGCCAATGTTCAAGAGTGCAATTGACTTTGCCAGAACGCTTCGAGGCCAGCCTTTCCCCGGCGACAGCAGCGCTGCACCTGGCCATCGGCCTGTTCGTGGCGGAAGAGGCCACTTTAGGCCAGGCGGCCGAAGTCGCGAGACTGTCGCAATCGGACTTTCTCAAGGAATTGGGCCGGCGACGAATTTCCATCCATTATGGGTTGGAAGAGTTAACGGAAGATTTGCGCGTCGTTGAATCGCTGTCGCCGCAATGATCGTCTGGGCAATGAGTTGAAGGAAACGGCTTTGCGGACTGTTGGCGAATAGTCCGACGC
>CAZZAQ010000324.1:0-5920 GCA_964652165.1 uncultured Bifidobacterium sp. | reverse complement strand
GCAAGGACGAAGTCGTCGTGGACGAAAAGACCGAGGCGATCATCAAGGGCGCCTTGCGCTGGCTCGGCACGAAACAGCTTCCGAACGGCGCGTGGGGATCGACCGGCGAGGAGACGCGCCACCCGGTCGCGATGACCGGCTACGTCCTGATGGGCTACCTGGCCGCCGGCCAGTTGCCCGGCGAAGGCGAGTTCGGCAAGAATGTTTCCGCGGGCACGCAGTATCTGCTCGATCAGGTCCGCCCCGAGGGCACGTTCGCCGACCGCAACAGCGGCCAATACATGTACGGGCACGGCATCGCCTCCATCGCGCTGGCCGAGATCTACGGGCAGACCCGCTCGCCCGCGATGCGGCCGAAGCTGGAGAAAATCATCAAGCTCATCGTCGTCACGCAGAACCGCGAGGGCGGCTGGCGTTACCGGCCGGTGGCCAGCGACGCGGACATCTCGGTGACGGTGCTCCAGGTCGTGGCGCTGCGGGCCGCCAAAAACAGCGGCCTCGATGTGCCGCAGAAAACCATCGACGACGCCGTGCGTTACGTGAAGGCCTGCCAGCACGGCCCGAGCGGCGGGTTTGCCTATCAGCCCGGACGCGACCCCGGCTTCGCGCGCACCGCGGCGGCGATTTATTCGCTCCAGGTCTGCGGCCTCTATGACGACCCCATGGTGAAGCAAGGCTCCGATTACATGATGCGGAATTTCCAGCGCAACGACCAGTGGTTCACCTACGGGAACTTCTACGCCGCTCCCGCGCAGTACATGATCGGTGGGGAGACCTGGGCCAAGTGGTACTCGCAACTCAAGGATGTGCTCCTGAAAAACGTCTCTCCGCTCAGCGGCGAGCGTTACTACTGGGAACCGAAACTCGACGCCGGCCACGGCGGCGTCGGTCCGGTCTATTGCACGGGCGTCTATGTGATGATCCTGGCGATGCCGTATCACTACATCCCGCTCTACCAGCGATGAGGGTTTCGTATGTGGTTCTCCTGCTCTGTTGCCTGGCGGGCCATTGCGCTTCCGCCCGCCCCGGGCTCCTCCAGACGCTCGACGGCCGCACGCTCAACGGCGACGTGCAGTTTACCAATGGCGCATTCACCGTGGACGCGACCAACGCCGTCCCGCTGACAAATCTCCTCCGGCTCAGCTTCGGCGGGAGCCTGAACCCCGCCCCATCGGGCCGGGGCCGCGGCAACGGTCTGCTCGGGTTTTACTTCGCGAACACCAACCTGACAGGCGACCCGTGGGTGCGTCTCGACGAATCCATAAACTTCGACTGGGGGCTGGACGAACCCGCCCCGGAGCTGCCAAAGGACCAGTTCAGTGTCGCCTGGACCGGCGATGTCGAAGCCCCCGTGGCCGGTGATTACACCTTCTCCTTCGCCGCCGACGACGGCGGCCGGCTGATGCTCGACGGCAAAATCGCAGTGGAACGGGGGCAACGTCCGGCCGGCGAGGTTCTTTCGGCATCGCCGCTTCCGCTCCGCGCCGGCCAGCGCGTGGCGCTCCGGTTCGAGTACGTTCATCTGCAGGGCCCCGCGCGGGCCCAACTTTTCTGGCAGGGGCCGAACACGGCCCGGACTCCCATCCCAAAGGACCGGCTCCATGCCCGTAGCGCGCTGACCAATCACACCGCGACACTCGGCGCGAGCGCCAGCGGCCTGCTGGCCACCTATTACCGCCGGCCCGACTTTGCCGGCCCGACCTGGACGCGCATCGACCCGTCCATCGACTTTGACTGGTCGAGCATCGACCCGTTGCCTGGGTTCGAGCGCCGGAACTTCAGTGTCCGCTGGACCGGCCAGTTCCTCGCCGACTACACGGAAGTTTACACGTTCTACGTGCTTGCGGACGAACCGGCCCGCCTCTGGATCGACGGCAAACTGCTGCTCGCGATCGGGGGCGACAATTTCTTTTTCGAGCGCCGCGAAAGCGCCGCTCTCGTCGGGGGCGAACGCCACGAACTCCGCCTGGAAACGTTCAGCACCGGCGGCAACGCCGTTGCCAAGCTCGCCTGGAGCAGCCCCTCGACCCCAAAAAGTCCGCTGCCACCCTCGCACCTCTTCCCGTCCCGGCCCACGCCCCGGCGCAACCCGGCTGTCGATCTGGCCGACAAAACTCCGCCCGGCGTATTGCTGCGCAATGGGACCTTCATCGCGGGAGCGGTCGAGAGAGCGACGGAAAGTTCTGTACGCCTCGGCGGTCTGCTCAAGGACACGCCTGTCTCGACGGTCAACATCGCCCGCATCGTCTTTCAGCCACTGGCAAGGAAGCTGGAGGAACGGATTCTCCCGGGCCGCGCCGGCCTGCTCCTGGCTCAAGGGGACTTCGTCGACGCCGAGTTTCGCGGCATCGATGGCGGCCAGGTCCGCGCCGGTTCCGTGCTCTTCGGAGTGCGGACCTACGACGCGAAGAAGGACGTGCTCGCCGCGGTCCTGCGCCACCCCTCGCCTGCGCCTGCGGCCTGCGAAGTGCGACTCAAAGACGGCAGCGTGTTGCACGCCTCGGCCATTTCCGGGGAAGCGGACGTGCTTCTCGTCCGTGACGCCACCCTCGGTCCCATCAGAATTCCGGCCTCCGAACTCACGTTCATCGCCCGCCGCCAGTGACGCGGCGGCATCACGCCGGCGCGCCGCCCTTCGCCGCCGGGACGGTCCGCCCGAGGTTTTCGAGAATGGTGATCTTCTGCCAGATCTTGCGCGAGAATCCGGAGGTCAAATCCTCCACGTCATCGACCGCGTCGAGCAGCACCGTGTCCTGGAAGCCCTGGACGTAGAGCGCGGCGATCTTGCTGATGAGCGCCAACGCTTCGCTGGCATAGTCGAGGTAGCGATTCAGTTCGAAGGGCGTCATCTGCCGCCGTTGCGCCGGCGCCGGGGAAAGGCCCGGCCCGAAACAGACCTCCGGATCCTTGGTCAACTGGTGCATGTCCACAATGTGCGCCATGGCCCGCAGTTCGTGAATGGCCGCCAGCGCCCGTTTGCGTTTGATGCGGTTCTCCCAGCTCACCAGGAACAGAATCGCCGCGCCGATGAACACCACCGAGCTGATGGTCGCCTCGAGCGCCTGGACGAAATTGGTGTACTCGCTGAGGCGGTACTCACGGATGTTGAACACCATCGCCACCGCCAGCGCGACGATGCCCAGGCTGAGCGTGACGGCCGCGATGCGCAGCGGCAAATGGGGCTTCTGAATCCAAGCTGTTCGCGTAATCGTTTCCTCCGCGATGCGGCGCAATTCCGACACGATGTTCCCCAGCCCCGAGCCGGGGAAGCGCTCCGCGATCCGCCGCTGCAGGGCTTCGACGGTCGCAATGATCTTCTCCGAGTCGAGCCGGCGGAACCTCGCGAGGGATTCATCCATAACCGGCCTTCAGCCTAAGAACCACCATGAAGCCCGGCAAGCTCCTCTTGGGGCTCATGGCCCGGTGAACGAAATTACTTCGGTGTTCCAGTTCAATGGAATCCGCCGCGCGGACTTTGGCTCGCCGTCGCGCGCCGGCTTGATCCGCCCGAAGCTCCACGCGCCCCCCGCGGGCGTCCTCCAGGCCGGCCAGGCCAGTCGGGGCCATACATTCGTCGAAGGCCGTCCGTCGCGATCCACAAGTTGCACTTCGGTCAGAAGGGTTGGATTCGGCCCGGGGATTTCGCGTTCCGCGCCAGCGACAAACGGGCTGGGCGCTGCGGGCGGAACCAGGCGCGCGAATCGCGCCGGCGTTTCACCGAGCAGCAACGAGCGCGCCTGTACCAAACCTGCGGCGGCGTTCGTCGCCAGTCCCCGTTTCGCATACCAGCCCAATTCGCGCCGGGCGTCCTCGCGCAACCAGTCCCTGTAGAACCGGGCGACGTCCGCATTTGCGAAGCCATTCCATCGGGTCGCAAACGGCCGATCAGCCGCTTGCGCCGGGTAGTTCGGCCCATCGAGGCTCCAGCCTCCCGTGTGGAAACCCGCCAGAAACACTTCCTCATCCATCCACTCCATCGAGTGCCAAGGCTGCTGCTTGCGAAAGTACTCCGCGCCTTTCTGCCGAACCCACAACAGAGTCAGTTCGCGGACGAACTGGTAAGCCGCGTAATTGTAGCCGTCGATGTTGCCCGATTTGTAGGACCGCCGCGCGTTTGCCGCGCAACGGACGGCCTCCTCGCCCAGCGGCGACAGGCCGGGCCGCCCAAAGGTCGACCACCACCCCGGCGCCACCGAGGAAGTCTCCTTGGCCGCGGCGAGGGCGTTGGAGTCCGCTCCGCCGCCGGCAGCCGACTCGTTCACGTAGTGCAACAATGGAAACGTCGCGTCGAACCCGTCCTCGCCCTGCACCGCCACGTAGGGACCGAACGGCGTCGGAATTTCCATGTCGAAAAACGGCTTCGAGAACCGGACCGGAAACGCGGCGTCCTTGGCGGCCAGACCCAGCGGCGGGCTGACCGGCGCGAGCTTGAGAGGCCGGGTCTTCCAGTCGTCCTCAATCGAATGGCGCTCGAAGCGCCAGCGCATCGTCACCTCATCACGGCCAGGGTCGACGCTGAAGCTCTCCTCGCAGTAAATCGGGAGTTCCCGCGTCGCCCCGGCCCAGTAGCGCAGTCGTGTGAGGGGATCGCGCGCCAACGACTTTTCCCACTGCCACGACAGCAGCTTGCGGCTTGGCAATCCGTGCTCGGCCAAATAATCGTGCCCGGCGGGCGGCAACTTGAAGCAGCCGTAAAGCGGCAAGAGCACCACGTCGCCCGCGGCCTCCGGGAATTCCAGGTGCAGCCCTTTTTCGTCGAGCCGCAGCCAGCTTGGCTTGCGCTGGAGGAAGACCGCCCACGGCGCGTCCCAATTTGTCCAGCCCGGCGAACCGGCGAACCAGACCAGCAACCAGTTCTCCTCCATCGCGGAGACGTCGTGCGTCGTGCCCGCT
The DNA here is from genome assembly GCA_964652165.1 of uncultured Bifidobacterium sp. Classification (GTDB taxonomy): domain Bacteria; phylum Verrucomicrobiota; class Verrucomicrobiia; order Limisphaerales; family JADJPG01; genus DASTLJ01. The sequence continues at coordinate 1,027 of CAZZAQ010000324.1, read as the reverse complement.
TGGTACGCGCGCGGTCCGTCGCGGGTCGACCAGGCGACGTGCGCGGGGGCGCTCAACCCGCTCTCCGCCAGATCGGCGAACAACCCAAGATAGCGCGTCGACGAGTGGACAAGGATCGCCGGGCTGAGTTCGGTGTGGAGCACCCAAAATGGGTCCGCCTTCCAGCCTGTCTCGTTCGAGTGCGGACGCGCCCGCGCAACGTGGGTCGAAGGAGCAGTCGTCAGCGCTGGAAACGCCGAGGGGGCGTTCGGATTCGGCGCAATGCGCTCCGTCACCCCGTCCGGCTGGCGTTGGCAACCCGCTGCGATGACGAGCAAGGCCGTCCCCGCCCAAATCACCACGAACCGACTTAAGCCCAGAGCCAACATGCCGCGCATCGTGAAGCGCGGCCCCAGCAGTGACAAGCCCGTGGCGACAGACGGCAAGCTGAACGGGCACATTTGAGTTACTGCCCCCGAGCCCCCTCTAAATCGACCGGTAATTTCCCCTTTTCCACCGGAATCTGAAAAAGCCTGCCTCCTGGCTGCGCGTTTTTGGAGGGGCTTGAACCACGGATTTCACGGATTCCACGGATGGGATCCGGCATCGGCGACTCCTTATCCGTGTCATCCGTGCAATCCGTGGTCCGTTTTCCGTGGCGGTCCGGTGTCGGGAGCAGACAAAAGCCGAATACGAGCCTGTGGGGCGTGGTTGAAGCGAATTAGATGCGAATCAGGGGACCCAAAAACCTGTTGCGTTCCGCAACGGCATTTCGCAAGTTCACGCCTCGCCTGACTCGAAATCTGAAATCTGAAATCTGAAATTCGAAATTCAATACTGCCCCGCCCATGCCCGCTTTGAACGTCAAACCCGCCGGTTCCTGCGCCTACGACATGCTCGCCCTCGGCGAAATCATGCTCCGGCTCGATCCCGGCGAAGGGCGGGTCCGCACCGCCCGTGAATTCAAAGTCTGGGAAGGCGGCGGCGAATACAACGTCGCCCGCGGCTTGCGTCGCTGCTTCGGCTTCAGGACCGCGGTCGCCACGGC
>CAZZAQ010000323.1:0-5932 GCA_964652165.1 uncultured Bifidobacterium sp. | reverse complement strand
AAAGCCGGGACTCCGAACAGCTCGCTCGAAGAGGTCGAGCGGCGCCACATCGAATCGGTGCTGGCGCAAACCAACTGGATGATCGAAGGCGAGCGCGGCGCGGCGAAGATTTTGAACCTCAACCCCAGCACCCTCCGCAGCCGGATGCAAAAGCTGGGCATCAAACGGCCTGGCAGACCAGCGTGAGCCTCGATAGGCGCCAGGCTTCGGAGGATCCATTCAGCGTAGCTGCGACCGTGAGGTCGCAGGAGGGGAACGTCGGAACCCCAGTTGTTGAATCGCGGCGAAACGTCTCGCAGGTTGTGCCAGTACTTGATCTCCAAAATCCGTCTGCCCCAATTCGTCTGCCCACTCAGGAACCGAGTTGGGCATCAGCGAAGGCAGACGAATTAGGGCAGGCGAATAGAGGAGTGCAATCTCGTTTGGCTAGAACTTGGGCGTCGGAATCAAGCTCCATCCTGATTGAGAATCGAGCCCGCGACCTTACGGTCGCAGCTACTCCCATCGCCACAAACCACGCTGCAATACAGCGCGAGTGACCGCTGGATCGATGGAGGACGTCGGGGACTCCCGGCCCACCCACGGCTCGCCGCCGAAGTACTGTTGAAAGATTTTCTCGGCGATGCCGGCGTCGCTGAAGGTTTTGAGCAGTCTCTTACCTGGCGATAGTTAAAGTAGCTGGGTTGCTCTCCACCTTGCCGACCTCGTTCCTGACGATGACGACGTAAGCCCCCGACTGATTGGTCCGAACGTTGGTTAAGGTCAACGTGCTGTTCGTCATTCCAAAGAGCGACCGTCCGTTGAAGTACCATCGATAGAGCAACGGTGTGCTGCCGCTCGCCAGCACGCTGAAGGCGGCATTCTCCCCGGCGGCGACCGTTAGGGATTGAGGTTGCCTGACGATGCCCGGAGGAACCTGCACAACCGTCAGCTCTGTGCTTCTGTTGTTGCGCAAATTGAGTTCGGACGCGTCACCAGTGACGCTGACGATGTTTGTGAATGTTCCCGCAATCGACAGCGCGGCGCGCACCTCAACTGTCACGCCGGTTCCGGGGGCCACGCTGCCGAGGGTGCATCTGATTACGCCATTAACATTCGTGCAGCTTCCCTGGCTGGAACTCGCGGAAACAAAGCTCGAGCCGGCCGGGAGTTCGTCGGTGAGAATCACGCCCGTGGCCGTCTGAGTGCCGCGGTTGGCCACGGTGATGGTGTAGAGCGCCCTCTGGCCGACCGGCACGGGATCAATCGGGCCGACCTTCTGGACGGCGAGATCGTCCGGCGGCGTGAACGTGACAGTAAGCGTGTGCTCTGCGCGGATGTTGGCGAGCATGAAGCTTGATCCACCCCTTTGCGCCACGTTGCCATCCAGGTACCATTTATCGACGGCGTAGCCGCGATCGGCCGAAGCAGTGAAGGTCAAGTTCTGGCCGGCTTGTTGCACAATACGGCCGCGAGGAGTGATAGCCCCGTTCCGGCCAGCTGCAGCAGTCACCGTGTATTGCGCGTTGGTGGGAGCTTCCTGCTTCAGGCGGAAAAAGCCTGCGCGCTGTGTCTTATCAATCCTGAAGCGGAATTCATCGTCCGTTTCGACCACGCCGTTGGTCACGGCCAACCACCTGATTGGAGGCATGAAGCCGCTGGTCGATTCGAGTGTCCAGGGCGGGTCTGTTTTCGGCCAGGCGAGAGTGTACCAATCCAACAACGTAACTTTGAAGGGAAATGGTGGCTGGAAGGAAACCGATTGAGCAAAGAAAAACGGATCAATGGAATGTTCCACCGTGCTGGTGCCTCCCTGCGAGCTGACCAGGGTTCCTGCCATACCTGCACCGGTCAGATCGAAGTCGCTCTGAGTGTCTGGTCCGTTGTCGGTCAGAAACTGGACATAGCGCTGGTACCACACGCCGCTGGGAAAGTGCCCCGGGTCCGGATCGTTGGAGGCGCAAAAAGCTCCGTAAAAGGTGGACCCAATGACTTCGAGATCCTGATAGTCGCCAATGTAAGGCTGGCCTTTGAATTCAGGGTCATCATCTGGAAAGCGAGCCAGCGTGCGCAGTTTCACATTGCCAAGGTCTTCGCCCGTCGCCTGGAGAAATAGGGTCTCGAGGTCTCCGAAACAAAACTGGGTATAGAGTAATCCGAGAACCTCAACAGGCCCGGCTTTGGCCACAGCCAGTGCGGGCAGAGCAGAAGCGCAAGCTTCCGGCAAAACGCCAACCAACACCCGCTGCCAGTGTACACCCGCGTCGCTGGAGACGTAAACGCGCAGTTGAGGCGTAGGGAAGAATGTATTGGGCGGTACCACAAACTCGGTATAAGCCACATAGACGCGGTCGGGATCGAGAGAACTAACCGCGATGGAAATGCTGCTATTGATCTTCTCATGTCCAAGAGTATGTCCTCCATTGCCGTCATAGGGCAGGTAAATGTTCTCGGCGACCTTCATTCCGTCTCCCACGGCGATAGTTACCGGGTCATCGAGGGCTCTGAATCCGTCCAGTCCGCCATCGTCCGAGCGGACGACGACGATATCGCCTTGCTTGTCATCGCCGCCTGGACCATCGGAGTTCCAGCGCTGGAACACCGCATATACTCTCTCGCTGTCTTTGGCGTGGGCCACCCGAACGGAAAAATCATTGTCACCCGCCGTCAACCGTTCAATCACTACCGGATCAGCGTTGGGTGCCCCGGGAGTGTTGTTCCAAGTGGTCCCGCCATCCTTGGAAAAGTGAATGCTTGCCTCCTGCCCTTTTGGCTGTGAGAAATCAATGAACCCGACATAGATGCGGTCCTTACCGCCCACATTCGCCACTTCAAGCCAGGGCTGATCAAGGTTGTCTGAGGTAACGCTATAGAGACTGCCTGGAACCAGACCAAAGAATCCATTGCCTATCGTCGGATCGGTCGAACGGTACACATCGATATTCGAGGCATCATACAAGCGAGTCACAAAGGCGGTGCCACTGCGACTCCACTCCACGGTTGTGTCGCCATGACAGAGGATAAAGTTGTTGTCCCAGGTGAAACCCTTGTCGGAAGAGGTATAGTACGGCCTGGTAGAAGAAACGCCGCATGATGGGTCATCATCAACATCGAGAAACCCAAAGGCACTGATGATCATCGGAATGGCGGAAGGCGAAGAATACGGAGGCGGCTTCACTCCAATGCTCGCTTCGGAGTTCTGCTCATCTTCCTTGCTCTGGTGCTTTGGGATGACGTTGACCAATCGAAAGCTCTCTGCGGCTTGTGCGAGAGCACCTGCGGCTGCCCAGCTTAAGAACAAGTACGTTGTACATCGCGCAATCATAACCAGCCCAATGAGCACTTCCCGGTGGATGTGAATGCCGTCATTGCACCAGAAAAGTCTTTGAAATACAAGAGGGTGTTACGAAAGTTTTTGTAAGCATCGTAAATGTAGCCAGTTGTGACGAAAACGCTTCCTTCAGAGGCGCGATGCGCAAAACTTGTCGAGGCTGAAGCCCTGCTCCTCGAAAGCCATGAACACGCCCAGCAGCGCAAATTCACCGAGGAGCAATACAGGCGCGATGCGCTTGAGCGCCTCGTGCGCCTCTGCGAGGCGTGGGACGAACTTTCGCCCAACACAGGCAACAGCATGCGCGCTGCAAGATGGAAAGCGGCTTTGGAAGCCTTGAACCCGAACGCTCCCCAGGAAACCGCTGCTGAAATCAGCAAGGCGGCAAAATAGCCAAGCCAGGGAAGCGGTCGCAAGGCGACTGCTTCTTGACGGGCTGTCAATCCGCTTCCAGCCCCTTCAACTGCGCTTCCATGAACGGCAGACATTCCACGAAATCGACGCCACGCGACCGGAGACTGGAAAGCAGCGCCACGCCGTTCGCATCCGCGAACTCCACCTGGGCCAGGTGCAGCTTCAGCGGCCAGCCTGCCGCCAACACCTTCTCGCACGATTCGCGCAGTTCCATCACCCACGCGCCGACCACGCGCCCTTCGAGGCGGAGCGTGACGGCGTCATTGACGGGCTCTATTTTGGAAATCCTGAGCATAAGTTTGATCAGGAACTGATAACGCTTGAGCGAGGGTCTGAGGACTCCCCGTTCCACCACGCGCCAAGCTGCTGACGGAGTTGCTTGCGCGCCCGGTGCAGCATCACCCAGAGGTTGCTCTGGGAGATGTTGAGACGTTGGCAGACTTCCGAGTTCGGACGTTCCTCGACTTCGTAGAGTTGGAACACCTGCGCCACGCGAGGCGGCAAGTGGCCGAGGGCCCGTTCAAGGTTGGCGCGAAACTCCTCCAACTCGAGCCGACGGGTGGGGGACTGGGATTCGGCCGCCACGTCGTGCAGCCAGAGCACCGCGTCATCCCAGGCTTCCTCGTCGCGCCGGGTCGGAGCGGCGTCCGCGCGAACGGCGCGCTCACGGCAGGAACGGCGCAGATGGTCGTAAATTTTGTGGCGCAGGATGCCGACCAGCCACGTCCGTTCGGAGGATTGGCCGGCGAAACGATGGCGCGATTGGAAGGCAGCCAGGAACGTGTCTTGCACCAGGTCTTCCGCCACGCTGGCGTCGCGCACCTGGCCGATGGCGAAGTGGAACAGATAATCGCCGTGGGCGTTCACCCAGTTATCCGGCGTGGTGACTTCGGGCATTGGTCCCGCGGTTTCGTTGGCGAGTGTTTTCATCGTGGCCCATCCTCTTGCAAGCGGTGTGCCACGAAACGGGTGGTGCGCAAATCCAGTGGAATCCTTCGAAAAACGGGCCTTTTTTGATTGCGCCTCGCAACAGTCGCGGAGGCCTCGCGGCTTCAAGGCCACGAAACTTCACGCAATGCCGCGAAATGCCGTGGGGAGGGCATCGTGTAGCGCAGACAGCCCTGTCTGCTGTTTCGTCGACTGCCAGTCGGCGACGGCCGTGCTTGCCAATCGATGCTCCATTCAGTTCGTAGGTTCGCGGGTTGGCAACCCGCGATACAGCAGGCTGGGCAGCCTGCGCTACGATGCCCAGGCCCGATTCGAGAGGCGCTGAACGTGCCACGCGCTGCGGCCGGCGTTTCGGACGCAGCCGCGCTCCATTGCGGGTGTCACGAAGCGCCGAGCCGTCCTGCAACGACGGCCAGTGCCTCAGCGGCTCAGCCCTTCAAGCAGCTCTTCAAGGCGGCGAGGATGGACTGGACGTTTTTGGTTTTGCTGGTTTCGCCCATCAGGCCAATCCGCCAGACTTTGCCCTTGAACGGTCCGAGGCCCGCGCCAACTTCGATGTTAAAGTCACTGAGGAGCCGCTTGCGGACAGCCGCTTCGTCGACGCCTGTGGGGACGGTGACGGCGTTGAGTTGCCAGAGCTGATGGCCTTCCTGCGACGCGATGGAAAGGCCCAACTCGGAAAGGCCGGCTTTGAAGAGGAGGTGATTCTCCCGATGCCGCTTCCAACGCTCCTCCAGACCCTCCTCGAGGACAAGACGGAGTGCTTCGTGGAGCGCGTAATTCATCGAGATGGGCGCGGTGTGGTGGTAGGCGCGCTCCTGGCCCCAATAGCTGGCCAGGAGGTTCACGTCGAGATACCAACTCTGGACCTTGCTCTTGCGCCGGGCGGCAGCTTCGAAGGCGCGCGGGCTGAGGGAGACGGGCGCCAGGCCGGGCGGGCAGCTCAGGCATTTCTGGGTGCCGCTGTAAACGGCGTCGATGCCCCAATCGTCCACGCGCACGGGGCAGCCGCCCAGGGAAGTCACCGTGTCGAGCAGCATCAGCGCGCCGGCCTCGCGGGCCAGGCGGGAGATTTCCTCGACTGGCGTGAGCGCGCCGGTGGACGTTTCGGCGTGGACGATGGCGACAAGCTTGGGGCGGCGTCCGCGAAGCGCTTCGGCGATTTGCGCGGGTTCGATGATGCGCCCCCAGGGCGCTTCGACCCTCGTGACGCGGGCGCCGCAGCGCTCGGCGACGTCAGCCATGCGGCCGCCAAAAACG
>CAZZAQ010000322.1:0-5939 GCA_964652165.1 uncultured Bifidobacterium sp. | reverse complement strand
CTGCGCTATATCAATAGGGGGGTCGGGGGTCTGCGTCCTCCCGGTGGCGCTGGCCGACGGCACGAATCTCTTTCTTACCACGGAGCCTCGCGATCCCTTGCGCAGCTACATCGTTCGTGTCGCAAGCGCGATTCCCGACCCGTTCGGCAACGTTCTCCCCGAGAAAACCCTCATCCCGGTGGCTTCCTTCCCGGTCGACCTGATCCGCAGCACGAATTCCTGGCGCTACGAACATTCCGGCACCGACCTCGGCACGAACTGGCAAGCAGCGGCCTTCAGCGACGCGGCCTGGAGCAACGGGCCGGCGCCGCTGGACGTGTTCCGCGCCGCTGCGGACACGCCAGAGCCGCACTGCCGGCAAAACGGCAGACTCCCGCTCACGGACGACCTTGTCGGGACGTGTCTCCTGTCGCTCTCCAACGCTGCGAACACGGCGCAGATTTCCGCCGCCTATTTTCGGACCCGCTTCAATTTCAGCGGCGATGCCGCCCACAGCGTATTGATTATCCAGCCCATCCTAGTCGACGACGCCGCCGTTTTCTACCTGAACGGAAAGGAACTCTTTCGCCTGGGCATGCCGGATGGCCCGGTGACTTACGCGACCCTCGCCAACCGCACGGTCGGCAACGCATCGCCGGAATTCCGCGAACTGGGGTCCGGCGGGCTTGTTCAGGGAGAAAACGTGCTCGCTGTCGAGGTCCATCAAGACAGCCTGCTCAGCGCCGATCTGACCTTTGGCGTGGCCGTCTCGGCGCTTGTCCCGTCGCGCGTCGTGGCCCCTCAACTGAGTTCCGCCCTCGCCGGCGGCAACATTACCATTTCGTGGCTCCCCGCCGTGGGCCGACTCCAAAGCGCGAGCGACATCGCGGGTCCCTGGTCCAATGTCCAGCCGAGCCAGCCGCCCAATCAGCACACGGAGCCCGCCGCAGGCGCGAGAAAATTCTACCGCGTCGCCGTGCCGTAGCGGATTCGCCTGCATTTCTCACCGACGATGGTAGCCGCCGACGTGAGGCGAAACGACGGCTTGTGGGCGGACATCTTCACCTTGATCCGGTAGGGCGAGGCTCCTGCCGAGCCGAAACTTCCGGTTTGATCACGGCTCGGCAGGAGCCTCGCCCTACCGGATCACGGCGGCCTGGCCGCCGCCTGCTTCGCCCTGGCCCGTTCGATCCCTTTTCTCGCTGGCACGAACGCCGGTTCCATCTTCAGCACCTGTTCGAACTGGCTGATGGCTTCGTCGTAATTCCCCAGCGTCATGTACGCGGTGGCCAGGTTGAAGCGAGCTTCGAGGTAGTCGGGATTGACGCGGACGGCCTCGGTGAACTGCGCGAGGGCTTCCTTGGGCTTGCCCAGTTCGGCCAGGCACCGGCCCAGGTTGTTGAGCGCCGAACTGCTCTCGGGATTCACCTTGAGGGCGGACGAAAAGTGTTCGAGCGCCTCGGTGTGCCGCCGCAAGCCCACCAGCAGGTTGCCGAGATTGTTGTGCGCTTCGGCGTAGTCGGGGAAAATGCGAAGCGCCTCGGTGTAATGCCGCATGGCCTCGTTTGTGTTGCCCTGACGCGCGAACGCGAACGCAAGGTTGAAATGGACTTCTTCATCTTCCGGATTGAGCTTCATCGCCGCACGGTACTTCTGGATCGCGCCTTGCGTGTCGCCTCGTTGGATCATCTCGTTTCCCTCGTTCATCAGCGTGAGCAGGTCATTGGTCGCCGCGGCGGCGTTGGTGGCAGGAACGGCAGCGGCCGTCCCGTGAGCGGAGGCGTTGGGCGGATTCGCCTGCGCGGCGCCGGGCGAGTTGGTGGGCTTGGGAACGGAGAAACCTGTCGTCTGTTGCCATGGTTTCCAGGCCATCAAGACCGCCGCGGCTGCAGCCGCCGCCAGGAGAATCCCGAACACGGCGGAGAGGCTCCGGGACGATTTGCCGTCCCGCCTTTCGAATGACTTCGAACGCGGCTTCATGCTTTGGCACTTATAGCCAGACAGGCCTGGATGTTCAATCCACAACAAGAGCACCGCTCATGGTGTCCGGGCCGGGCCGGCCTTGTTACGCAAGCTCTGGACGTGCTGGAGAGCCACTGCGTTGGTTGGGCTGCGACGCAAGACTTCCTCGAATTGCTCCAACGCCGGGGAATCCTGGCCCAGATTCAGCAGCGCCACCCCCAGATTGAGGCGCGCCTCGACCAACTCGGGCGCAAGCCGCACCGCTTCGCGGAACTTCTCGGCCGCCTCCGCGGCCATGCCCTGCCGGCCGAACTCGACGCCAAGCAGGTAGCACGCCTCGGCCGAGCCGGGCGCCAGCCGCACCGCCTCGGCGTAATGCGGCCGCACCTCCGACTGCCGGCCAAGGGCCGCCAGGCACTGGCCCGCGCCCACGTGCAATTGGGCGTCGATGGGGTTGAGCTTGATCGCGTCGAGATAATTCGTGAGCGCCTCGCTAAACCAGCCGCGGCTGTGGCAGAAGCGGGCCAGCGTGGTGAGTTCCGCGGCCCGATAGACCCGGTGGGTGAGCGCCTTGCGAAAATGTTCTTCGGCCTCGGGTTTCCGTCCCGCTTCCTCGAGAAGTTGGCCCAACCCGAGCCAGGCGGGACCGAAGCGGGGTTTGATCTGAATCGCGCGACGGAACTCGCCCATCGCCTCGTCGCGACGCCCGAGCCGGGCGTGGGCCTGGGCAAGATTCTGTAGCGCCCAGAAACTATCCGGGTCGCGCCGAAACGCCTCCGCGAACGCTTCCGCCGCTTCGGCGTACTTCTGCTGCCGCACCAGCGCGTCGCCCAGTTGCCCCCAAGCCTCCGCGCTATGGGGCAGCAATTGGATAACGCGCCGGGCGGATTCGGCGGCTCCGGCGGCATCCCCCGCCGCAGCAAGAAACGTGGCTCGCTGGCTGTTCAGAACCGGATCCTCGGGCGATGCCGCAAGCGCCTCGCGAAAGAGGCTCTCCGATTGCTGCTGCGCCGCCTGCGCCCCTGGCCGAAGCTGTGCGATCAACTGGCGGTATCGACGCGTTTGCTCGGCGTGATTCAACTGAAGCGTGAAGGGTGGTTCGTGGAGGCGCCCCAGCACATCGGCCGCGGCGTTCAGCCGGGCGGCGTCGGACCACGCCAGACGCCGGGCGCACTCGTCGGCCGTCGCCCAGGGCTTGGCGGGGTCGGCGCCGCGTCGCACCTGTTCGGGCAGGAGCCGGTCCACTTGCTCGGCGAGGGTCCGGGCCAGGAGGTAGTTGCCCTCGAACGTGAGGTGAACGTGCTCGTAGAAAAGCTCGCTGCCCGGAAGCCCCCCGGGGCTTTGCAGGGCGAAGGCCGACTCGGCGTCCGCCAGCGCAATGCGCTCCGGCTCGCGGGCCGACGCGACGCGCCGGATGATTTCGTTCAGCGGCCGATCGCAACGGAAACGCAGCGTGTCCAGGTCGCGCGCGAGGGCAAAACGGCGTCGTGCCTCCGTCGTGTCGCCGAGGGCCAGCGCCGCCGTGCCCCAACTGAAGTGCAGTTCCGCGGCCGAATCGTCGAGTTGCTCCGCTTCGCGAAACTGGCGGATGGCCTCCAGAGGCTTGCCGGCTTCCTGCGCCTGGAGGCCGCGTTCATAGATCTGCCGCCATTCGGAATGTTCATCGCCCCCCGGCGCCGGCCGGTGCGCCGAGGCGAACGGCGCGCAGTCTTTGAGGTTCACCGCAACAGTACTGACCACGATGCCCGCGCCGGCGCGGCGGCCGGCTTGGAGGATGTCCTCGAGGTTGCGCTCAAAATGTTGATAGACGATCGGCATCCGCGGGTCGTCGGCGCGGACGCGGTTTTCGAGGAACATTCTCATGCCGCCCCACTCGCTCTTTCCGGCGGGGGCGCTGTGGAGTTGCCGAAGCGCGCGGTCGAGCAACTGGCCGGTGCTCGTGGTCTGGACAGCCAGGCTGGCGCGCACCAGCGGCAACCCCGGGGTTTGCGGGCCAAAGACGGTGCCCGCGCCGAACGGCCCGACGACTTCGTTGTTACCCATGTAGAGGACCCAGATGTCTCCGGCTGCACGGGCACAATCGCGAGCGATGGGCAGAATGGTGTGCGAGTTGATGCCGGTCATCGCGGCGTTGACGACTTCGAAACGCGCGCCGGGGTAGCGCTGGCTGAGCATCGCCTGCAACAGACGCGGCATCCCGAAGTCGGGCTGGGGATCGCCGAAGGCCGCCGATTCGCCAAACACGAACAGGCGCACCGTGCCGGCCGGTTTGGTCCGCGCAATCGCGAAGCTGGCCGGTTGAGTGGATTGGTCCGGCCCAAAAAATCGCCAGCCGAAGCGGTTGTTTTGCACGAACACCTCTTTCCCGGCGTGATCGGCGGGCAGGAGGAAGGAAGTCGGATTGCCGAATCCGGCCACGCGCAAGGCCAGTTCAAGAACAAGGAACAATAACCCCGGAACGAACACCGCCAGGGCCAGGCGCGCGCACCAAAGCTTCAGGCCGCTGAGGCGGCGCTTGGGCGATTCCGCCAGCCGCGAGCCCGTTGCGCCGGGCGGATTGGCAGACACCGGAGTTTTGCTTTTGTAACGCGCCATGTCGGGGGCGCAGCCTAGCTGCCGGGAGCGCGACGGACAAGCGCGCGGGTGGAGCAGCGCGCGGGTGGAGCAGGCGTTGAAGCAGCGAAGCGTTGAATCGTTGAATTGTTGAATCCATGCTTATCCGGTTGGCTGACAATTTCCCTTTTTCTGGTCTAAACCCCGCCTCCGCCCCGCCGATAAATTGCCATGAACATAGTCCCGCAGCTTCAGGACTTGAAGAACCTGATTATCGAACACACGAAGCCGCCAGTCACGGCCATATTGCTTAACAAGCTCTCTCTCGCAACGGAACAGGCTGAGGCGCATTCGGACTCCGTGATAAAACAAGACGCAACGCTTGCGAAGCAGATAGAAACGATAGAGCGCCTGATGAAAGAGAATCAGGAATTGATTGCGGAGAAGGCGCGGCGCGACTCCGACGATTCCAAGATGTGTTCGGTATTTTAAGTTCATGGATTTCTTTAAGATTCGCTACGCTGCTATTCCCATAGGATGCACCCACTCGCCGGAATAAAGCTGGTCGTAGGTTGGCGAGTTTGAGCGAACCGCAATCCCCAACGCCGAATTGAAGGCCGTCATCGGGTAGAACCTGCGGTTGAACCGAAAGACATATTCGTTGAGGTAAGCCTGCAAGTGGTGTCGTCCGTCCCAACCGCGGAATGCAAGCTGGAAATGCGGCTTGACGAGATGGGGGCGCGGCGATCATCCTCGCAATCGTGAAACGGAATTGGATTGCGTGGGGCATGGCCCTCGGAATCGTCGGGACCGGGGCGGGGATTGGCGTCCGGGAGCTGGCCGAGCGGGGATGGTTCAAGGCGACGTGGGTAAAGGCGATGCGGGCAGCGCCTTGGTCCAGCATGGATCGGACGGAGCGGGCGGAGCGGACCGAGCGGGCGGAGCGGACCGATCCGCCGGCGGGAACGCTCGTCGTGCGGATGTTGAGGGTGGAGACGTTCGGCTACGACTCGAACATTTGCCATTTGCACGTCATGTTGGGCAATGATTCGCCGTGGTATGTTTCGGTGCTCGGCGTGGATGTTTACCTGAAAGATTCATGGGGCAAGCAGTTGGATAAGTTTGAAGGAACCGCCGCCGATTTGAAGCCGTGGGAACGGCAAAGCGCGGTATGGAGCGGGCACAACTTTCCAGTCGCGAAGCTGCACTCGTGGGAATGCGCGCCGATGGCGCAGGTTTTTATCGAGCCGGTGGAGGGCCAAAGTATCTGCACGAATTTTGCGGTCGTCTCTCGCCATGACTAATGCTGAACTTGAACATAGCTTGCTTCGCATCCTCAAAGCGCAGAATGCGAACGGCGTCCTGATGGTAATAATCACCAACCAGAATCGCGCTGAAGTGATCGCGTTGTTGAGGGACGAGATTGATGACTTGCCGGGCAAGCT
>CAZZAQ010000321.1:3165-5944 GCA_964652165.1 uncultured Bifidobacterium sp. | reverse complement strand
GAAGCAAGATCGCCGCCGAACTTGCGGTGGATTTCTTCAAGAGCGGCGCCAACCGCATCGTCAACCGGTGCCGGATCCGAAGCGAGCTTCCAAGTCCCATCGGCTTTCATGGCAAATCAATTAAACACTTTATCGGCCTACCGCAAGCCTTCGGATTGTCTGAACTTTCTTGCACGATTCGAAGCCCCAGCATCATTGTGCAAACAGTCTGTTCACCTTGCGCAGAATCTCGATGAAGCGGTCCACTTCGTCGCGGGTGTTGTAGAAATAGAAGCTGGCGCGGAGGGTCGCGGGGACGCCGAGTTTGGCGTGGAGGGGCTGATTGCAATGGTGCCCGGCGCGCAGGGCGACGCCCCGCTGATCGACCATCGTGGCCAGATCGAGCGCGTGGGCGCGCGGAAGCACGAAGCTGACGAGTCCGGCCCGGCCATGCTTCGGGCCGAAGATGCGGATGCCGTCAAACTCGCGCAGGCGCTCGGCGGCATAACCGGCCAGTTCCTGGTCGTGCGCGAAGATGCGCTCCCGGCCAATGGCATCGAGGTAATCGAGCGCGGCGTGCAGGCCCACGGCGCCTTCGATGTGCGGCGTGCCGGCTTCGAAGCGGTGTGGGGGCACGTTGTAGTCGGTGTGGTAGTACTCGACCTTGGAAATCATCTCGCCGCCACCCTGGTAGGGCGAAAGGTTCTCCAGCAATTCACGCCGGCCGTAAAGCACACCCATGCCGGTGGGACCGCAAATCTTGTGGCTGCTGAACGCGAGGAAATCGCAGCCGATGGCCTGAACGTCGAGCGGGAGATGGCCCGCGCTCTGGGCCGCGTCGATGACGGTGACAACGCCCTGCTTGCGGGCGCGGGCGCAAAGGTCGGCGACCGGATTCACCACGGCCATCGAATTCGAGATATGCGTGACGGCGAGCAGCTTCACGCCACGCGCCAGTTGTTCGTCCAGCCGACTGAGGTCCAGCGTGCCTTCGTCGCCCGTGATGGGGATGTATTCGAGCTTCGCGCCGGTGCGCTGGGCGACCATCTGCCACGGGACGAGGTTGCTGTGGTGCTCGAGCTCGGAGAGCAGGATGGCGTCATCGGGCTTGAGGTGGTCGAGCGCCCAGGTGCTGGCGACGAGGTTGATGCCCTCGGTGGTGCCGCGGGTGAAGATGATTTCCTGCGGGGCGCGGGCGTTGAGGAATTTGGCGGCCCGTTCGCGCGCCGCTTCGTAGGCGTCGGTGGCGCGGTTGCTCAATTCGTGGACGCCACGATGGACGTTGGCGTTATCGTGTTCGTAGTAGCGGCGAATAGCGTCGAGGACGGCGCGGGGCTTTTGCGACGTGGCGGCGTTGTCGAAGTAGATGAGCGGGTGGCCGTTGACTTCCTGATCGAGAATCGGGAAGTCGGCGCGGAGCTTTGACCAATCTGGCGAGGCGAGGCGGGCCGCGGCTGGGGCGAAGGAGGTTTTCATCGGAGAAGGCAGCGGCTGCGTCGCCTGCCGCAGGACAGAGTCAGAGCTTCACGGGTATTCCCAGGATCTTGTCCACCCGGACACTGAATCCCGGAAGGAGTTGCGAGGGGACCTGTTGCTTGCCGGTGTACCGGCCGAGGAGCTCGAAGAATTTCTCATCGTTTAACGACCACACCTCGATGTGCGCCTTGTCGGGGTCGATGATCCAGTATTCCTTGACGCCGTGCGCCTCGTAATTGTCTTTCTTGTCCTTGTAGTCGCGCTTGCGCCGGTCGCCGGAAACAATCTCGACGACGAGGTCGGGAGCGCCCGCGACACAGTCGGTGACGAGATGCATGCGCGATTTGGAGAGAAACAACAGGTCCGGCTGGACAACGAGCTTCGGCGTCAGGACCACGTCCACCGGCGCATAAAGAACCGCGCCGAGGCGGCTGCGCTCGACCCACCGGCCCAGCGCCTGGGACATGCGAAAGGAGATGAACTGGTGGCTGGGAAAGGGTGCTGGCGCCATAACAAGGTGTCCGTCCCAAATCTCCATCGGGAGGTTGGATTCGGGAAGCCGCGCGCGGGCCTTGGCGTAGGTCCAGTGGCCATTGTCGCGTTCGAGCTGGAGGGCCGCGTTCACAAACGTATGTTAGCGCGAATTCACAGCAACCCAAGCTGCAACTTCGCCGCTTCGGTCATCATGCCTTGGTTCCATTGCGGCTCCCAGACGAGTTCGACGTTGGCTTCGTCCACTTCCTCGATGGAGAGGAGCTTGTTCGAAACGTCCTGCTGGAGCACGGGGCCCATGCCGCAACCGGGCGCGGTGAGCGTCATTTTCACGTCCACTTTGAAGCGGTCGGCGGCCAGCAGCGGCGCGATGTGGCAATCGTAGATAAGGCCAAGGTCCACGACGTTCACCGGGATCTCGGGGTCAAAACAGGTCTTCATCTGCGCCCACGCTTCCTTCTCGACCTCTTCGAGCGCGCGCGCCTTGTGGCCTGCGGAGGACTGCTTCTGCTCGGCCTGGAGGCCCAGCGCGTCGGCGTTCTGGCCGTCGATGCGGAACATATTGCCGTTGACGATGACGGTGTAAGCGCCGCCGAGGGATTGAGTGACGTAAGCCGTCTCGCCCTTGAGCAGCGTGACCTTGGTGCCGACGGGGATGACCGCGGCTTCGACGTCGCGGGTGAGGGTGATGGATTCGTTGGAGTGCATATTATTTTCGTGGACTTCTTCCACTCAACGCGAAGGGCCATTGCGCTTCACCTGCTTCTTGAATTGGTCGTGCGGAATCGTTTCCTCATCGCGGCGCTCGGCGATGACAGCTAGATCGTCGAGG
>CAZZAQ010000321.1:0-3155 GCA_964652165.1 uncultured Bifidobacterium sp. | reverse complement strand
TAATCGGCGACAGAGAGGACGACCGCCGTCTTTTTGCCCTTCTCGTTAGTCAGGAATTGGACAGATGTGCTCATGATTTCAAGATATCGCTTCATCCTCTGGCTGGCGACGGAAAATCCGCCGTCAGTTCACGCGCCAGCGTGCGGATGCGTTCGACCATCGCGAAGAGGCCGTTCTTGCGCGTCGGGCTGAGGTGTTTGTCGAGGCCGAGTTTGCCGAGAGTAGTCTTCGCGTCGGCGGAGAGGATCTCGTCCGGCGTGCGGCCGTTGAAGATCATCTGGAGCACGGCGATGAGGCCGCGCACGATGAAGGCGTCGCTGTCGGCCCGGATGCGCAGCGCGCCGGGCCGTTCCGGGTCCGGTTCCAGGATCATCCACACCATCGCCTGGCAGCCATGGACGCGGTTCTCCTCGGTCTTATCCGCGTCGGACAAACAGGCCAGCTTCTTGCCGAGGTCGATGAGGTAGGCGTAGCGCTCTTCCCAATCGCCCAGCAGCTCGAAATTCGAGATGAGCTTTTCGAGAGTCATCGTCTCAACCACGAATGGACACGAATGGACACGAATCAGGGAGAGTGAATGGATTGCTGCCCGCTAAATGCGCTAAAGAACGGGAAATGAGCTGAAGCTTTTCGCGTCGTTCGCGTGTCTCGCGGGCCATCCATTCGTGTTTATTCGTGTTCATTCGTGGTTACTCGCCTACGGCCACGCTGGCTTGCTGCTCCAGCCGGTCCCAGACCAGCGCATCCAACTCTTCGCGCAGAGCCTCGTGCTTCACGCGGTCGATGATTTCGCCCGCGAAGGCATGGATCAACATACGCCGGGCTGTCTCCAGGCCAATGCCCCGCGTGCGCAAGTAGTAGATGGACTCATCGTTCAATTGGCCGACGGTCGCCCCGTGGGTGCATTTCACGTCGTCGGCGTAAATCTCGAGCTGGGGCTTGGCGTCCGCGGAAGCCTCGTCGGAGAGGAGCAGGTTTTTGCTGGTCTGTTTGGCATCGGTCTTCTGCGCGCCGGGACGGACGAGGATACGGCCGTGGAAGACGCCGCGCGATTTGCCGGCGAGGATGCCGTTGAAATACTCGTGGCTCGCGCAGCGCGGCTTGGCGTGGTCCACGATCATGTGGTGGTCTGCCAGTTGGTCGCCGTTGGTGAGATAGACGCCGTTGAGCACCGCCTCGATACCCTCTCCGTCCAGCGTGGTGCGGATGTTGTTCCGCGAGAGCTTTGCGCCGGTGACGATGGAGTGCGACGAGAAGTTCACCGTGCGCCCGAGGTGCGAGTGCAGCGCGGCGATATGGAAGGCGTCCGTGCTTTCGTCCTGGAATTTGCAATGTTCGACGACGGAGTGGTCGCCGAGGGCGAACTCGGTGACGGCGTTCGTCAACGTGGGCGCTTTGGCGAGACTGACGTAGCTCTCGATGACGGTCAGGCGCGCCTCCCGCTCCGCGAGGATGAGGTTGCGCGGATGCGTGGCGGCGCCGGCGTCCGTGCTCGTGTTCACGAAGAGAAGCTGCACCGGCTCGTCGATGGTTTGGCCCGCAGGCACAAAGATGAATCCGCCGTCCTGGAAAAAAGCGCTGTTGAGCGCCGCGAAGGCGTTGTCCTCGGTGCGGACGTAGCGGCCCAGGTGCCGCTCGATGATGCCGGCGTCGTTGGCGAGGGCGCCGGCGAGGTTGCTGACTTTGATGCCGTCCTTCAGCTTGGGCGCAGTCGAAAGGCCGGCTGCGAAATGGCCGTTCACGAAGACCAGGCGCGGGCCGGGCAGTTTCGCGAAGGGGAACTGGCCAAGCGCGTCGCGGGTGAGGCCGTTGACGCTCGGATCGAAGACCGGCTTGAAGGGGAGCTTCGCGATGGGCGTGACGTTGGTGAAACGCCAGTCTTCGTGCTTGAGGGTGGGGAAACCCAGTTCGGCGAAGCGCGCGATGCCCGCTTTGCGCATCGGGAACAGCCAGGCAGGCTGGCGGCTGGCGCCGGCTTGCTCGAAGCGCTCGAAGGCCTTCAGGTGCGGGTCGAGCTGTTTCGCCGCGTCGGTGGTTTGGGTGGCGGTCATGGCGCGGGGCGGTTGCGGTGTGTCAGGCGCCGACGGGTTGGTGCTTGACCAGCCAGTCGTAGCCCTTCTCTTCGAGTTCGAAGGCGAGTTCCTTGCCGCCGGACTTCACGATGCGCCCCTCCCAGAGGACGTGCACGAAGTCGGGGATGACGTAGTTCAAGAGGCGCTGGTAGTGCGTGATGACGAGCGTGGCGTTGTCCGGCCGCTTGAGCTTGTTCACGCCCGCGGCCACGATGCGCAACGCGTCGATGTCGAGGCCGGAATCGGTTTCGTCGAGGATGGCGAGCTTCGGCTCCAGCACGGCCATCTGGAAAATCTCGTTGCGCTTCTTTTCGCCGCCCGAGAAGCCGACGTTGACGGCGCGCTTGAGCAGGTCATCCTTGAGCTCGAGCAGTTTCATCTTTTCCTTCACGAGGGTGAGGAACTCCATCGCGTCCAGCTCGGGCTGGCCGCGATGCTTGCGACACTCGTTGAGCGCGGCGCGGAGGAAGTAAGTGCTGTTCACGCCCGGAATCTCGACCGGATACTGGAAGGCGAGGAAGACGCCTTCGCGGGCGCGCTCCTCGGGGTCAAGTTCGAGCAGGTCCCTGCCCTGGTAGATGACTTCGCCGGCGGTCACGTCGTAGCCTTCGCGGCCGGCGAGGATCGCGGCCAGCGTGCTCTTGCCGGAGCCGTTCGGGCCCATGATGGCATGGACTTCGCCGAGCCGGATGGCGAGGTTGATGCCGTTGAGGATTTTCTTGTCCTCCACACCGGCGTGGAGGTTTTGGATGGCGAGGAGGGGTTGGGTGGTCATGTGTTGGTCGCTGGAAACGGAGTTAACCACGAATGGACACGAATGAGCACGAATCGGGAGGAACGAGACGATGGCCGCCCGCTAAGTATGCGAGGGGGCGCGAACGCCGATGAATCCTTTCGCGTAGTTCCCGGGTTTCGCGGTTCTTTGATTCGTGTGGATTCGTGTGCATTAGTGGTTGAAAGAATTCAGCCCACGCTGCCCTCCAGGCTCACCCCGAGCAGCTTCTGCGCTTCGACGGCGAATTCCATCGGCAGCTCGCGGAAGACTTCCTTGCAGAAGCCGTTCACGATCATGTTCACGGCGTC
>CAZZAQ010000320.1:761-5978 GCA_964652165.1 uncultured Bifidobacterium sp. | reverse complement strand
AGCCCGACCGGCCGCAAGATTCCCATCGAGGCGCTGCTGGCCATTCTTACCCGTTGCGCGCACCTCAAGGCCATCGTCATCGACGAATCATTCATCGAGTTCACCTCCGTGGCCCGTGACGCCATCCCGACGCTGCGCGGACATCTGGCACAATTTCCCAACCTCGTCGTCGTCCGAAGTCTCGGCAAGGACTTCGGCGGGTGCGGCCTGCGGCTGGGGCTGGTCGCCACTGCCAACCTGCCGGTGCTGGGCGAAATCCGCCGCTTCCTGCCCATCTGGAACATCAGCCCGCTGGCCGAGCGATTCCTCCGGCTCTGCATCGAGCATCGCGACGATTACGAAAAGGCCCGCGTGCAGTGCATCGAGGAGACGCAATCACTGGCCCGGCGGCTGGCCGCCCTCCCGCAACTCAAGGTCTTCGATACCTGGTCCAACTTCATCCTGTTCAAAATCCTCGAAGACCGCGTTACCTCCGTGGCCCTGCGCGATCACCTGCTCCAGAAGCACGGTCTCTACGTGCGCGACTGCAGTCGCAAGCTGGGGCTGGGCGAGCGGTTCATTCGCGTAGGGACAAACCTGCCGGCGGACAACCAGCGGCTGGTCGAAGGCATCCGCGAGTTTTTCAAGCAAGGCGGCTTATGAACGGAACAGAAAGTGAGAAAGCGAGAAGGGCTGGCGTCTCGCCTGCCTGCCCTGGGAGCGCCGGCATCTTGCCGGCGAGTGGCTTGGCCGTGAGTCGAGAGACTCGCCGGCAGGATGCCGGCGCTCCCAGTTGGACGATCTCGCTTTCCCGCATTCCCGCATTCCCGCATTCCCGCATTCCCGCCTCCCCCGTCCCATGTGCGCCATTGCCGGCCTGATCCATTGCGGCGATCCCGCGCTGCTCCAGAAGATGTGCGACGCGCAGGCGCATCGCGGGCCCGATTCGCACGGCCGCGAGTGGTTCGCCGCGCACGGCTCCGGCCTGGGCCACCGCCGGCTGTCGATTCTGGATCTGTCGCCCACGGGCCACCAGCCCATGACCACGCCCGACGGCCGCTACTGGATTACGTTCAACGGCGAGGTCTACAACTTCCAGGACATCCGCCGCGATCTGCAAGCCAAGGGGCACATGTTCAAATCCACCGGCGATACTGAAGTTCTGCTCCGCGCCTACCAGGTCTGGGGCGTCGACTGTTTGAAGAAGTTCAATGGCATATTCGACTCGCATACCGGCCGGCTCTTCGCGGCCCGCGACCACATCGGCATCAAGCCGTTTTATTACTGGCACAGCGGCGAGCGTTTCGCCTTCGCCTCCGAAATCAAAGCCCTCCTCCAATGTCCGTTCATCGAGCGGCGGCCCGACTATGACGCGCTCTGCACGCCCGCGCGGTTCCAGATTTCGCCCCATACCGGCTTCGCGGGCATCGCCAAGCTGCCCCCCGCGCACAACCTGACGTTCGAGGAGGGCCGGCTCACCGTCGCCCGTTTCTGGCAGATTCAGCCGCGCGAAGACGCCGGCCCGGGCGGGCCGCAGCTCGTCGACGAACTCGACGCGCTGCTCCAGGATTCCGTGCGCCTGCAGATGATCGCCGACCGGCCGGTGGGCGCGTTCCTGAGCGGCGGACTCGATTCATCGATCATCAGCGCGCTGATGCGTAAGAACACCGCGGCCGATCTTCATGCCTTTACCATCAGTTTCTCGGCCGCAGACCAGAAATACGAACGGATGCCCGACGACTGCCATTACGCCCGGCAGGTCGCCCGGCAACTCGGCTTCAAGTTCCACGAGTTCGAGCTCAATCCGTCCGTGGCCGACCTGCTGCCGAAAATGATTTGGCACCTGGACGAGCCGCTGAGCGATCCCGCGACGATCAACACTTACATGATTTCGCAGGCGGCCCGCGAACTCGGCATCATCGTCCTGCTCAACGGCGTGGGTGGCGACGAAATTTTCGGCGGTTACCGCAAACACCTCGCCTGTCTCAAGGCCGACACGTTCCAGGCGCTGGTGCCGGGCGTATTGCGACGCGGGATCGAATGGCTCGCCGGGCGGCTCCCCGTGGCCAGCGGACGGCAAGGCTTCCGCTATTTGCGCTGGTTCAAACGCTTCGCCGCCATCGCGTCGCTACCTCAGCCGGAACGTTACCTGGCCAGCGATCTGTCGCTGCCGCCCAACACTTTCGAACACCTCTTTCCGGCCCGCAAGTATCACGACACCTGGTTCTGGCGCGCCCAGCAGCCGGACCTCTCTCGCGCCGACCTCTCCTACCTCACCCGGATGTGCCTCAACGACACCCATGTGTTTCTCCCCGAGCACAACCTGACTTACTCGGACAAAGCCGCGATGGCCGCCAGCATCGAGACCCGTCCGCCGCTGACCGACTTCCGCATCGTCGAAAAGATGTTCACCCTGCCGCCGCGCCAGCGGATTTGCGGCCACACGCAGAAACAGCTCTTGAAAAAAGTCTCCGAGCGCTATTTGCCGCGCGAGATCGTCCATCGTCCCAAGGCCCCCTTCAACGCCCCGCTGCGGGCCTGGATGCGCGGGCCGCTGGCCGCGATGGTGGACGAGCTCCTGAGCGAATCGTCGTTGCGCAAGCGCGGCTTCTACGATCCCGCCACCGTCCGCAGCCTCATCGATTCCGACCGCCGGGGCGTCGATGACCACGGCATGGTCATCTGGACGCTGCTGACCACGGAGCTGTGGTTCCGGACGTTCTTCGATGAGCTAGCGTCATGAACCATCCCACGCCCGCCAACAGGATGACAGCCCGCAATCGGCGCCGCGTGCTGGTGCTTGTGGCGCTGGCGCTGGTCATCGTCGCCGGCTTCCAGTTCAACCTGCTGTCGCGCGTGCAGGGCATTCTTAGCGCCGCGCTGCACTGGCTCGAACACCTCGGCGGGTGGGCGCCGGCGGTCTTTGTCTTGCTCTACATCGCCAGTTGTGTCGGCTGCCTGCCGGCTTCGATCCTCACTGTGGGCGCCGGGGTGGCCTTCGGGGTGTTGACCGGCTCCATCCTGGTCTCCATCGGTGCGACCCTTGGCGCCAGCGCGGCGTTCCTGGTCGGGCGCTACCTGGCGCGGGACTGGGTCCGGCGCAAGATCGGCCACCGCCCGGCGTTTATCGCCATCGACAAGGCCGTGGCCGAGGAGGGTTGGAAGATTGTATTTCTCACCCGCCTGGCGCCCGTGTTCCCGTTCTTTCTCCTGAACTACGCCTATGGACTGACGCGGGTTCCTCTCCGGCACTACGTCCTGGCGACGTGGATCGGCATCCTGCCAGGCTCGGTTCTATTCGTTTACATCGGTGCCCTGGCCAAAGCCGGCGCCGAAAGCGCCTCGCCGATGCGCTGGGTGACACGCGGGTTCATCCTCGTGACGGCCATCATCGCGACTGTTTACCTCGCGAAAATTGCCAAACGCGCCCTGGCCCGGCACGTCGGCCCAACTCAGAATGGCGGCGCGAGCCAAACTGAATTACCCACCGAACGCACGGCCGAGGGCGATGGTGTGGGCTGAAGCGTTGAAGTGTTAAATGGTTAAATCGTTGAACTGTTGAACGGGACCAATGGGCCCGACCTACCATCAAGTCAATGTTTCACATTTCACGCTTCACGCTTCAACTGATCGTCGCTCCTCTCCGACAGTGAGACCGGCGGACTACGACTGCGGCCGGGGCGGCGGTGGAGTGGGATGAGCGGCGCCGGACTTGGCCGCGACGGGCGGCGGGTCAAACATAATCGAGGAAGGGTGCTTGGACGACGACGCTACCGGAGGCATCGCTGGCATCCAGAATCCCGATCTCGACGACGACGCCCGGGCCGCTGCTGGCGGAGGAGGCGGAGGGGGTGGAGTCGTGCCCGATGGAATGGGCTGTGCCCTGACCACAGGAGGTGAAGGCGGCGGTGCCGGCGCCGCGCCTCCCGGCGCAGTAGCCATTCGAATCGCAGGAGGAGAACCCGTCGCAGGTGGCAATGGCGGCGGCGCGCCTGTTGCCGACACCGGAGCCGCGCGCACGGCGGGCAGAGGAGGCGGCGGAGCCGCGGCCACCGGGGTGACAACCGGGGTGCTGGGGAGTCGAATCGCTTGCGGCACGCCGGGCGTTGGAGGCCGTGGCGTTGGCACTCCCAGCGGCTCGGCCACGGGGGCAGTCAGGCTCTGGCGGAGGATTTGGTTGGCTTGAGCCGTGCCATCCGCGCCGCACACCGGGCACGCGACGGCGCGTGGCATCTGGCCATTCACCGGCTCCACGTCGAACTTGTACTTCGCGCCGCAGTTGCAGAATATTTTGATTTCCATGCGCCAATCCGGTTGGTGCTGTCCGGCAGTAAATCCGGTACTTGGACGGGAGTAAAGGAATTACGCGAGTTCCCGCTTCACCGTCGCGAAGGCGGCAATCGCTTTCTCCAAATCCTCCCGCGAGTGTGCCGCGGAAATCTGTGTGCGGATGCGGGCCTTGCCCTTGGGCACGACGGGGTAGCTGAAGCCGATCACATAGACGCCTTGCTCCAGCATCGCGTCGGCGAAGCGCGTCGCCAGCGCGGCATCGCCGAGCATCACCGGGACAATCGGGTGCGCGCCGGGCAGTATGGTAAAGCCCAACTTCGCCATGCCGGCGCGAAACAACGCCGTGTTCGCCTCCAGCCGGTCGCGCAGGTCGGTGGATTCGGTGAGGAGGTCGAGCACCTTGAGCGACGCGCCGGCGATGGACGGCGCCAGGGTGTTGCTGAACAGGTACGGTCGCGAACGCTGGCGGAGCAGCTCGATGATTTCCTTCCGGCCGCTGGTGTAGCCGCCGCTGGCGCCGCCCAGCGCCTTGCCGAGCGTGCCGGTGAGAATGTCCACCCGGCCCATGATGCCGCAATGCTCGTGCGTGCCCCGCCCCGAGCGGCCCAGGAAGCCGACGGCGTGCGAGTCGTCCACCATCACCAGCGCGCGGTGTTGGTCCGCGAGGTCGCAAACGGCGCGGAGATTGGCGACGTGGCCGTCCATCGAGAAAACTCCGTCGGTGGCGATCAGCTTGTGCCGCGCGCCGCCGGCCTCTTTGAGCTTCGCCTCCAGGTCGGCCATGTCGATGTTCGCGTAGCGGAAGCGCTGCGCCTTGCAGAGCCGGATGCCGTCGATGATGGAAGCGTGATTCAGCTCGTCGGAAATGATCGCGTCCTCCGGACCGAGCAGCGTTTCGAACAAGCCGCCGTTGGCGTCGAAGCACGAGGAGTAGAGAATCGTGTCCTC
>CAZZAQ010000320.1:0-751 GCA_964652165.1 uncultured Bifidobacterium sp. | reverse complement strand
AGGAACTCGCTCAACTTCCGCTCCAGCTGCTTGTGGACGCCCTGTGTGCCGCAGATAAATCGGACGCTGGCGCAACCATAACCCCACTGGTCGAGCGCTTCGTGCGCGGCCTGCTTGACCGCCGGGTGCTGCGCGAGGCCGAGGTAATTGTTCGCGCAGAGGTTCAACACCGGCTTGCCGTCGCTCACGCGGATCATTGTGCCCTGCGGCGTGAGGATGACGCGCTCGGTCTTCCAAGTGCCGGCGGCGCGGATGTCGTCGAGTTGCTGGCGCAGGTGCTTTTGGAATGTGTCAAACATGGCGAAGCGGGTCCGTGTGAGAGGGGCGCATACTATTATCATTTCTTCCTCTCGGTCGGGAAATTCGTGCGCCCGTTGAATGGCACCTGCCGAACCTCGAAGGATGTGGCGTCCTTGTGTGGCAAGAAGACCCAGAAGGCAGCGTCCGGCTTTCCCTCGTTGAAGAACAAGACCCACTCCTTTTTGGTGTCGTCATACTTCATTGATCGTAGGGGGTAGTCGGTGCGGCAGCGGTGCCGCTGCATCAGAGTTAGCGCAGCCTCAATAACGTCACGTTCTTGCTTTGTAGGCGTGCGACCAAGGCTCTGCAAATGGAAACCCAACGAGTTGGTCGGCACAGGTCGAGGGGGTTCCGCAGAAACGGAGAGGGGGATCAATACGCCCAAACTGACTGCAAGAATGTAGAGTTTTGTGTGCATGATTGTTCGATGCGCGTAATGGGCCCTAACAGG
>CAZZAQ010000319.1:2570-5980 GCA_964652165.1 uncultured Bifidobacterium sp. | reverse complement strand
GCTTGGACAAAAGAGTTTTAGGGCTTAACTAAGCGCCATTCAGGACTGACCCCTTTACGGCCCAATTATTCAAAGGCCGTGCGAACATTCGCGGGCCGCAGTCCCGCCGGCACCCCAGCCCAGCGCCCCGGGAGAGGGTTTCCTTTCAGGCACTACCTAACAGGGGTCCTCACCTTTTGCACGCATTGACACGCCAAGTTCCGTCCGCTATGAGTCACCCATGCCCCGGCAACTGCGCATCCAGTACGAGGGCGCCACCCGCCACTTCATGAACCGCGGGGACCGCTGCGAACCCATCTTCAGGACTGATTTCGACCACTTCAATTTCCTTCACACCCTCGGAGAAACCTGTTCGGCCCGGCACCGAATGGGCAGTTGGAGCCACGTCTCCAACCTCCTGCCCGCCGCAAGGAAGGTGCAGTGCAAAAAGTGAGGACTGACCCCTTTACGGGCGGGCTGGCCAAAGCGGGAAGCACCGGCAAAAAGCAGCAAAAAAGTGCTTGCCATCCGGCGGACCTGGGCAAAGAATCACTGGCGATGAATCCGTTGGAAAAGCAATTCTCCCTGAACCGTGGAGCGTCAAAAAAGCAATTTCCTATCAGTATCAGTAGTATTGCCTATCAGTTCAGTCAGTTCAGTATCAGTATCAGTTAATTCTAGAAGATTATGTCTGATTTCGGACGGAATATATTCGACCTAGGGGCTCATCTGGGCATTGCTACGTACCCGGCCTCCGTTTCGCAGAGGGGTTTGGCTCTGCAGGAGTTAAGGGCGGACTTACCAAATGCCCAGGTCGTCAGCTCGCATAACATTAATGTAGACATCGACAGACTAAATGTTCTCATCAATGCTGGTCCACCAGGGGCCAACCCCACCAATGCCTATGAGGGCGTCGCCTGCTTCGTGTTCCCCAACCAAGCAGCCGGAACCGTTCCGCTTCATCGCTTGTTCAACCCGACGAGCGGAGATCATTTTTACACCACCGACGACAAAGAACGCAACAATGCTGCCGGATACAACTCCGAAGGCGACGCCTGCTTCGTGTTCCCCAACCAAGCAGCCGGAACCGTCCGGTTTCATCGCTTGTTCAATCGGAGGAGCGGGGATCATTTTTATACCACCTCCGACTCCGAACGCGACAATGTTACGAATCTGCACGACTCGATTGACTCACTTCATCGGCACGATTCCGCCGCACTTGCTCCTTTCGCAGCTGCGTTTGGCGCTTTTTATGATGGGGGATACCTCATCGGCATAGCCGAGGGGCAAGCATCTGGGCCATTTTCAGACCAGGCCAGGGCAATCGCCCGCGACAAACTTCTTAGCGCGGACATCAGGATGTTTCACGACGTGAACCTGGCGACCCTCGGCTTCGACAAAACTCTTTTGGCTACAGCCATCCACGGAATCGACGCAGGCCTCGATAAAGCGACGCTCTACAATACGATAAAGAATATGCGCCTCGAATACTCGAATGACGCAGCCGGCGCACCGGTTCCCTGACCTTTCTTAGCGCTCACACCAGTTTGGCCCGGTCACAACCGAGTGAAGGGATAGCTCGCTGCGCCGTCCGCGCCGCGTAACAGCGGCGCAATCGGACGGCGTCTTGCAGCCGGACTATTCGACACCATCGCGTCTGCTCGTTCCGCCCGCTCTGCGCGGGCGGGGACATCGCAGCGCGATGTCCCTACCTGAGGTTTGGCTTACTTCGCCCCGCTACCCTCCTTCGCCCCCGAGTCCGCGCCGTCCGGTTGCTTCAATCGGCTCGGGGGTTGGAGGTAACGGTAGGGATTGCTCGGGTTGTCGGTGTCGTAAGCGTAGGCGTCGCGGTTCTTGAGGAAGTCTTTCACCTTGTCCACCGGGATCGCGAACCCGAGGCCGTCGCCGAACATCTTCATGTTCGTCACCCCCACGACTTCGCCGCGCAGGTTGAAGAGCGGGCCGCCGCTGTTGCCGGGATTGATTTGCGCGGTGGTCTGCATGTAAAGCTCCCCCTGCATCTGGCGGGTTTTGGTGCTGACAATCCCTTCGGTCACCGTGCGCTCCAGACCCAGCGGGCTGCCGATGGCGAAGACGGGCTCGCCCACCGCCAGGCTGTCCGAGTCGCCCAGTTGCACCGTGGCGAACTTCGGCGCCTCCTTGTCCTCGACCTTGAGCAAGGCCAGGTCGTGGAACTTGTTCATCGCGACGATGCGTATTTGTTTATAGACCTTGCGCTCGAGCGAGCCGCCGCTCTGATGGTACACCTCGACGGCGATCTGCGTCTCCCCTTCGATGACGTGGAAGTTGGTAATGAGGTAGCCTTCCTCGTTGAGGAAAAAACCGGAGCCAAGTCCGCCAGGATTGCGCACCTGCACGACGGCCTCCCCGAGCTGGGCCACCAGTTCGCGTACAGTTCGCTCGGCAGCGACCGTCCTGGAGGAGCGGAAGAGGGGGGAGTTGGTGGCCGGACTGGCGGGAGTGGCGACGCCAGGAGTAGGAGTTTTTGGGGCGGATTTTCCGCGGGCTTCCTTCGGCTCCGCGTCGGCGTCCTTCACGACGCGGACGATGGCCGACTTCGGAATCGTCAGCACGGTGTAACCGATGTCGATCACGACAGCATCGCGCTTCTCGGCTAGAACCTTGCCGCTCACCGAGGCCTTGTCCCTCAACTGAACGAGGTCCGCGGCGGCGAGTTGCGCCCCGCCGAGCAGCGCCGCGCAAGCAATAATTCGCACGAACATAAAGCTGACCATACCCCCGGCGCCCGCGCCTGACAAGCCGCAACGTAGGGCAGGCGTCTCGCCTGCCCAGCGCCGAAGGCGCGACCCCGATTGGCCGTTGCGCGGCCGGGGCAGGCGAGACGCCTGCCCTACGTGGGCGCCGCGCTGGTGCTGGGGCGCATGGCGCCAAAAAGTCCAAGGAGGTCGCGCCCTTGCCCTGTCCCTCGCCCTTCTCATTGCCCTTCTCATTGTTTGACCACCTCCGCTCCGGCTCCTACACTCCAGCCTCCATTTTATGAACGTGCTGATTTGCGACCCGATCTCGCCCAGGGGAATCGAGTTCTTTCGCCAGCAACCGCAGCTCAAGGTCACGGTGCTCGATAAGCGCCTGCCCGAGGCCGAGTTGATTCGGGTGGTGGCCGACGTCGAGGCAATCGTCGTCCGGTCCGAGACCAAAATCACCCGCAAGGTGATGGAGGCCGCGCCCCGGCTCAAGGTCGTCGGCCGCGCGGGTGTGGGCGTCGACAATGTCGACCAGGAGGCCGCCACCGAACGCGGCATCGTGGTGATGAACACTCCGGCGGGGAACACCATCTCGACAGCGGAACTGACGTTTTCGATGCTGATGGCGCTGGCGCGAAAGATCCCGCAGGCGCACGCCTCGATGAAAGCCGGCGAGTGGAACCGCAAGGCCTTCCAGGGAATCGA
>CAZZAQ010000319.1:0-2560 GCA_964652165.1 uncultured Bifidobacterium sp. | reverse complement strand
TGCGGAAAAACGCTCGGCATCCTCGGCGTGGGCCGCATCGGGGGCGAAGTGGCCAAGCGGGCCAGCGCCTTCGGCATGCGCGTGCTGGCATACGACCCGTATCTGACGCCGGCTCGGGCGGGCGCGCTGCAAGTCGAACTGGTGAGTGACCTCGACACATTGTGGCCGCAAGTGGATTTCCTGACCGTCCACATGCCGATGACCGACGAGACTAAGGGCATGGTGAACGCGCGCGCCTTCGCGAAGATGAAGAAGGGGGTGCGAGTATTGAACTGCGCGCGCGGCGGGATCATTCAGGAGAAAGACCTGCTCGAAGCGTTGAACAGCGGGCAAGTGGGCGCCGCGGCGCTGGACGTTTACGAAACCGAGCCGCTGCCGCGCGAGGCGCCGCTGCGCGCCCACCCGAACGTCATCATGACGCCCCACCTGGGCGCCAGCACCGAGGAAGCCCAGGACAACGTCGGCATCGAAGTGGCCGAGGCGATCACCGATTACCTGCTCCATGGCGCCGTGCGCAACGCGGTGAACCTGCCGAACCTCGACGCCAAAACCTACGCGCAGGTGAAGCCTTACCTCAATCTCGGCGAAAAACTCGGCCGGCTGCTCGGCCAGTTGGCCCCCAAGCAGGTGGACCGCATCTTCATCACCTACGGCGGCAAGGCCCAGGAACTGGTGGCCACGGACCCGGTGACGCGCTGCATTCTGCGCGGCTTCCTTGAATTCAGCGCGGGCAAGGACATCAATTACGTGAACGTGCGCGCCTCCGCCGCGGCGCGCGGCATTCTCGTCGAGGAGAAGAAGTCCGACGAGCCGGTGACGTTCAACGAGTGGCTGCACGTCGCGGTGTTCTCGGGACCGAGCAAGGTTTCCGCCGGCGGCACGTTTTTCGGTTCGCCCAACAACCCGCGCATCGTCCGCGTGTGGAGCCAGCCGGTCGAGATCGTTCCGAGCGGCGTGGTCTTCATGATGAACAACAAGGATCGCCCCGGCATGGTCGGCCACATCGGCACGCTGATGGGCCGCTACAAGGTCAACATCGCCAGCATGAGCCTGACCCGCGATCAGGCCGGCGGCCAGGCGCTCACAGTGCTCAACCTCGACAGCGTCCCGCCGCCCGAGGCGCTGGACGAGATCAAACGTGATCCGGATATTAGCAATGTGCGGGTGGTGAAGTTGTGACGCTTGATTACGTTACAATGTTACAAAGTTACAAGGTTACATGAAATACAACGAATTCCCGCGCAAGGCAGCCAGCGATCCGTCATTCGCCGGCACGCCTCCTGGTAACGGACGCATCTTGATCGTACCAGCACGGTCGAACTCGCGGCTGGAACGTAGGGCAGGCGTCCCGCCTGCCCTGCCGCGCCGAAAGGCGCGGCTTGGGCACGACCAAGGCCTCGCTTCGCTCGGCCGGGCAGGCGAGACGCCTGCCCTACGTTCGCGGCACTGGCGAGATGCGCCCCCTTATGCCCGTTGTAACCGTGTAACTCTTGTAACGCTTGCAACTCTATTGGCGCTTTGCGCCCTCGCCGCGCGCTTCGCCACGGGCACCGCCGCCGCAGCCGACAACGGCGCGCCCAAGCCCGCCCCACGCCCGAGCTTCGATTCGCTGTTCGGCGACGAAGAGCTGGCGCGGGGCAAAGGCGTGAAGGTGACGAGCACGCAGCTCCAACAAGCGTTCATCGCCTATCGCGCGAACCTCGCGTCGCGCGGCGAACGCTTCGGCGAGAACGAACGGACCTTTCGCGAAGCCCAGCTCCTCGACCGCCTCATCGTCACCCAAATCCTCACTAATCGCGCGACCGCCGCCGACCGCCTCGCCGCCGAGGGCCTGGCGGAGCGAACGATGGCGGACGCGAAGAAAGCCGCCCCGAACGAGGACGCGTTCCTCCGCCAAATCAAGGCGATGAGCCTCACGCTCGAGCAGTTCACCCGCCGCATCCAGGAGCAGGCCCTCGCGGAGGCCGTGGTCGAGCGCGAATTGAAGTCCACTCTCGCCGTGAGCGAGGCCGAGGTGCAGGACTTTTACCGGACCGGGAGCGATTACCTCGTCAAGGCGATGGCGGCCGATTTGGAAAAACTCGCCGCCGCGCCGGGATCCAAGCCCGCGGACATTGCCGCGTTGCGCGGGCGCATGGACACGCTGCGCCGGCTCAACCTCGAAAGGCTCGAACAGCCGGAAAGAGTCCGCGTCGCCCATATCTTCATCGCCACGCGCGACCGCAGTTCCGAGGAGGACCTGCCTGCGGAACAGAAAAAGCTCAAGCGCCAGCGCCTGGAGAAACTCCGCGCGCGGGCGATGAGCGGGGAGGACTTCCAGAAGCTCGTGCAGGAATTCTCCGAAGACCGCGGCCTGGCGCAAACGAAAGGCGAGTACACCTTGACACGCAACGACCCATTTTCCCCCGAGTTCAAGGCCGCGGCCTTCTCGCTCGCGCCCGGCGCGATCAGCGACGTCGTCACCACGCCGTTCGGGCATCATGTTCTCAAGCTGCTCGAAAAGATACCGGCGCAGAAAGCCGACTTCGACAAGGTGTCAAAGGATCTCAAGGAGTTTCTC
>CAZZAQ010000318.1:1659-5996 GCA_964652165.1 uncultured Bifidobacterium sp. | reverse complement strand
CCCGGCCGCAACATCACTTGGAACCCGCAGGCGTCGCCGCCGGGATGTCCGTCCGTGTTTTCCTGGCAGGGATTGTAGAGCGCGGCGCAATTGTCGCACGCGTCGCCCACGCCGTCGTCGTCGCGATCCTCCTGCAGGGGGTTTGGCGTGTCGGGGCAATTGTCCGCGTCATCCGGAATGCCGTCGCCGTCGCGGTCGGCGCCAGGAGGGGCGGCCGGAATGACGCCGTGAGCGGCCAATTGCGCCAACTCACGGGTCATCATCTTGCGGATGAGAGAGTCGATCGGCAGGTCGGGGCAATCGTCGAAGCGCAAGCCCGGATGGAAATTGTAGGAAGTGCCCGGCAACGGTTCGCTGCGTCCCGGCGCGCCGAAGGGTGGCGGGATCACCAGGCCCGGCTGGGCTTCGACGAGATGGAAGCGCTCCGGCGCCGTCTCCGTCCAATGGCCGTTGAGCGTCTGGAACTGGATTGTCGGCTGGCCGGGCAGCATCCCGAGATCGAGATCACGCGTCATACCGTCCGAAGCCCGCGTAAAGACGAATCGGGCCCGCACCTGCAATGTGGATGTGAACGTGCCGCCGAAACCATTGCTTTCGGCCTGGAGGGTCATTTGACCTGGCAGTTGCGGGGCGGCGGCGGACGGGAAGATGCGCACGTCCCATCTCTCGGGCCGGCGCCCGCCGTACGTCACTGTGATTGGCTCGACGCTCCTGAGCGAAAGCGCGACGAGTTCGATCGGCACCGTGTCGCTGCCGCCGAAAGGCACGATGGCCCGGTCCATCCGGCGCACCACGGTGTCGGCGGGAAAGAGGGAGCCTGGCGGCAGCGACTCCAACGGCTGGCCCTGAAGCACGATGAAATTAGTGAACGGCTCGGAACCAGGGCCGAAGAAATTGGCCGGGATGGGCGTGTCGCGGAAGTCCTGGTAAGTCGCCCCGCCGGAAGGCGTCATGAACAAGTCGATGCCCGGCTCGATGACGTGGTGCGAGATGAGGAAGCCGGTCTTGGAGCCGAGGGCGTTGGTTTTGGCGCCTTTCCAGCCGGGGTCATCGTTACCGTTGGAATTGGGAACGTCGGGCCGGTTGCCCTTCTCGTCCGGCTTGCCTGGCGATACGTCGCCATCGTTCGTCAGGATGTACTCGATCGTGTTGTCGAGGTTGTTGTCGTCGCCGCAGTAAACGAAGCACAAGCGCCACGATTCGCCTCGACTAATGACGGTTTGTCCATACCAGCTTATGTAGTGCCGGTTGACGCCTCCCTCGACCTGGCTTGTGTGCCCGCCTGCCCAGTCGTCAATAGCCTGCCATCTGGTGCCGTTAAACCACTCGGTGGTAAAACACTTGAACAAGTCTGCGCTCGCCGAGTTCACCTGCACATGGAAATCTCTTCCAGAACTGTTCGCCGCGTTCGCAGCCAGGGTCACCTCGTAACAGATCTTCCTTCCCTTGCCGCCCGGACAGCCTGCACAAGGCGCGTCCGCTGTCGAGCTTGCGTTGATGGTGACATCGCCCTCGGCGGCGCGAATTCCGGCGCCGCCCGTTGCCAGGAACAGGGCCAGCAGTGATTTTGTGAGCCACGAGCCAATGCCCGTCGGTGTTACTCTCATCGATTTGCTAACGTTCATAACTTTTTATTCGTGTGTTGGCCCACGCGTGTCCCAAGGGATCGCGCCAGGCCGGTTCATGGTGGTGAGTGGGATTGGCATTGCGGCAGGCCGGAACTACAACGGCCACCGAACTCGAGCTGAGAGCCGCTCGCGCCGGCATTCGGGTAGGCAGTTGGCGTGCCAGGGAGCACGAGGTATGAGGTATGAGGTATGAAAAGGAACCCCGAAGTCCCCGTCCCATTTTCATACCTCATACCTCATACCTTTTCTCCCCCATCCTCCCGGCACTCGACGATTGGCAAGCCCCCCGGCGCTCTGCTAATCACCCCGTGTGACACAGAGCGCCCCGAGCTTGTTGCTCCTGATTCCGGCCTACAATGAAGAGAAACGCATCGAGCCGGTGTTGCGCGGCTTTGCGACTTACTTTCGGGACCATTACCCCGGCCGATTTCAGCTCGTCGTCGTCCTCAATGGCTGCCGGGATAACACGCTGGGCATCGTCGAAGGCGTCGGGCGTGAGTTTCCGACGGTCTCGGCGCTCAACTTTCCCGCGCCCATCGGCAAGGGCGGCGCGCTCATCGAAGGTCTGCGCCTGGCCACCGAACCGGCAACGCAAGCCGAGCTGATCGGCTATGTCGACGCCGACGGCGCAACGGCCCCGCGGACGTTCCATGACCTCGCGAAGCTCGTCACCGGCGACGTCGACTGCGTCATCGGCTCGCGCTGGCTGCCCGGCGCGATCCTGCACCAGAGCCAGACGAAGCTGCGCCGCTTCGTCAGCCGTTGCTTCCATTTCATCGTCGAGTGCCTCTTTTGGATGCACGTGGCCGACACCCAATGCCCCGGCAAGGTCATGCGCCGCGCCGCCGTCGAAAAAATTCACGGCGACCTCCGCATCTCGGACCTCTCGTTCGACGTGAACCTGCTCTACGCCCTCAAGCGGGCCGGCTACCGCATCAAGGAAGTGCCGATCGAATGGACGGACATCGCCGGGTCGAAAGTGACGCAAACTCTGGCGCGCAGCTCTCTGGTGATGTTTCTTTCCGTCGTGCGCCTGAGGCTTGTCCACTCGCCGTTTTACAAGTTGCTCAAGCCGCTGCGCCCACTGGAGACGTGGATCTACCGCAAGCTCAAAGCCCCGCCGCCGCGAAGCGGAGAACCTCCGTCCGAAGAGCGCTAAACCGCCCTTGTTGTTTCCTGCGCGCCACTCTCGCGCCCGCGTCCATCCAACCAGAGGAAGACACCACACACCGCGAGAAGCAGGACTCCAAACGCGCCCACCACGGCAATCACGGTGATCAGCCGGTCGTGGAATGACTGGAGCGCGATCCAGTAACCGCCCGCCAGCACGGCCAGCCATGGCACGACCCGGTAACACTCGCGCGCCAGCAGGCTCCAGATGACCACGTTCGCCAGCGCGACCGGCACCAGCGCCCAGCAGTAGGCCGGGACCAGCGACTTGCTGGCAATGAGCCGGCCGGGCGAGAGGATTCGCAACGGCAGGTCCGGGAACAGCGTGGCCAACGCCGCACCCATCACACCGATGGCGGCGGTGAGCAGGATGGTGAGCTTGAGCACGTCCGTCTTTTCGTCGCGCTGGAAGCCGCGCGCCACCTTCGGGAACATAACGGCGGTGAGCGCGCCGATGACGAAGACGAGCGCCTGCGCGATTTTCCGCACGGCGCTGTAGCCGTCCACTTCATCGGGGGTGAGCAGGGGCTGAAGTTTCTCCCGCACTACCAGCGCGTCCGCCTGCATGATGAAGCTCAGCGCGCCGAGGCCGACGGTCACGGGGATGAGCCGTTGCAGCCACTCACGCCAGGGGAACACGCCTCGCGGTCCGGTCAGTAGCGGCCACGTCCGCCACGCGACGATGCCGAGCACCAACGCCGAGCCGGCCAGCACGCCAATCAACCCTCCAAGCGCGCCGCCGTTCAACCCGCGCACCACGGCGAACAACACGAGGAAACGGCCGAGACCGTTGAGCAGCGTGACCCAGCCCAGCGTGAGGAAATCCTGCCGCCCTTGAAGCGAACCGAACAGGACCGACACCAACAGCGTGACGAGCACGATGAACAGCAACACCCACAGCATGGCGGGCTGCGTGAGGTTGTAGGCGGCCATGATCTGCTGCTCCCGAAGCCACCACCAGCCGGCCAGCATCAGCCAGACCAGGGCCAGCAGACCGGACCCGCATCGCATCGTGGAGGTGAGTTCGCGGCGGCGCTCGTCGCACTCGGCGCCCGCAGCCTGCGCGGCAAAGGCCGTCTGCATCCCGAGCGCCGGGATCGCCAGGATGCCCAGCGCCGACAGCGCCGTGTCGAAAATGTTGAACTGCCCTTCCGGCATCCGCTGGGCGACGAAGTTCGACGCCATGTTGAAGACGCCGCCCACCACCGCGGCCAGTGCCATCCAGCCGCTCTGACGGAAAAATGTTCGGCGTTCCATCGGGGAACCGGTCGGCTGGCCGGCGGCAGCAGTCGAGGGAGAAGCTGGCTGTGCGGGCTTCATCGCGTCACCAAGGCCGGAGCGGAGCGCCGAGCTCCTGCTCGGCGCGAATCAAACGGAGCCGCAACGCGCCGAGCGGCATCTCGGTGATCCGCTTCATGGGCAGCCTCCTTGATTCCCAAATCGCGCATCGGAGCCATGGCCCCGGTAGGGACGCGCTGCCGCGCGTCCAGGCCGACCGGCAAGTCGGCCCTACCAAGTTCATGGAAAGCTTCCGCAAGC
>CAZZAQ010000318.1:0-1649 GCA_964652165.1 uncultured Bifidobacterium sp. | reverse complement strand
GACGTAAGGAGGCTCTAACTGTTTTCCCCGAAGAGGAATGAGCCTCCTCACGTCGGCTGCTACGCGGTTCATAGAAGGGGCCGGGGTGAGGGAGATCGCTCATGATCTCATTCCAGCGACTCCAAAAACCGTAGCAGCAATCGGGTCGCGCGCTTCAGTTGCGAAATCGCGACCCACTCGTCCACCGTGTGCGCCTGTGCGATGTCACCGGGACCGAAGACGACCGAAGGGATGCCCCCCGCTGCCAGCACGCCGGCGTCGGTGAAGAAATCCACGCCCAGCGGCCGGCTTTGTCCGGCGGCGCGGAGGAACTGGCGCACGAGCGGCAGTCGCGGGTCGGTTTGCATCGGCGGGGCAACGGCTTCGCCCTTGGTGTCGGCCATTGTGGCATTGAGCCCGTGACGGCGGATGAAGCGCAGGATTTCGCGCTTCACCGTGGCGTCGCGCTCGCCGGGAATCGTGCGCCGGTCGATGTCGATAGTGCAATGGTCGGGCACGATGTTCGGCTGCCGGCCACCGATGATGGCGCCGACGTTCACTGTCGGGAAGCGGAGCAGGGGATGGCGGCGGCGGCGCAGTGCAACGGCGTAATCGGTTTCGAGGAGGTTGACAATCTTCGCCATCTCATGAACGGCGTTGCGGCCCAGATCAGGCCGCGCCCCGTGCGCCGCCTTGCCGCGCGTCTCCAGCTTGAGCCACAAGTCGCCTTTGTGCGCCGTGACGACCTGGCAGCGGGTCGGTTCGCCCACGATGGCCAGATCCGCCTTGAAGCCGCGCCGGATGAGAAAGCGCGAACCGGCTTGCCCGACTTCCTCGTCGATGAGCGCGCAAAAGACAATCTCCGTCGCCGCCGGCCGATTCGGCCGCGAGGCCAGTTCGAGCAACGCCGACAGCATGGCGGCCACGCTGCCCTTGGTGTCGCACGCGCCACGGCCGTAAACGCGCCCGGCCTTGGTGATCGGTGTGAATTGCGCGTCGCTGGCGACCCCGACCGTATCCATGTGCGGAGCCAGGAGCACGCGACGAGCGGGCTTGCGGGTGGCGCCCAGCATGGCAACCAGGTTGGAACGACCCGGCAAGACTTCTTGAAGGTCCACGTCCAGCCCTGCCTTCGCCGCCGTGGCCGCGAGAAACTCGGCGACGCGCCGTTCGCCGGCGCGCGGGTCGCCTCCCGGCAGGAGCGAAGGGTTCACGCTGGGAAGCGCGATGAGTTCGCAAAGCAGCCGGGCGGGATTGGCCGTCATCTCAATCGAGCACGAACGTCTTCAGGCTGGCCTCGAAGACTTCGTCGATCTCTTCGCCGCCACTGGCCAGCGCAGAGCAGGTAACGACGAACTTGTTGTCGCCCGTTCCTGCGAAGAAGTAGAACGCCTGCCTGAGCAGCGTGCCGTTCTGATCGCTCTGGATGACCAAGCGGGTGCCCTTAAGGCGCCTTTCAGACCGGAAGTGGTCTTGAACTCGCGTTTGCCGAGTTCCTTGTAGCTTTTGAAAGCCTTGGAGAGCATTTTCTTATTCGCGTCCACGTAGGCGGTAAGAGACATTCCTGCCGTCTCATCCACCACGTTGATGTTCGGCGCGAACCCCTTCGAGGCGGGACCCGCGACGATCGAGTATTTCAATCCGGGCAAGTTTCGGACCGTCCATCCCTG
>CAZZAQ010000317.1:0-5996 GCA_964652165.1 uncultured Bifidobacterium sp. | reverse complement strand
CATGCCAATGAGGAACACTTCGACGCCAGCGATTGGCAGCAGGAACACGTCGTCGCTCGTCATCGGGAGGCCGTCGGGACCGGGGGAGAAATCGTCTGCGGTCATGGGGCGCAGGTCGGGGCCGGGATCAACCATGCGCCCGACAAGAACGGTGCCGGGGATGGGCGTGACGCTGACGGTGCTGAAGTTGGCGCGCGCGCCGCCACCGGGTGCGCCGTCCCCGTCGGCATCAAGGGGCGTGCCGAGCAGGGTGCGAATGGTGGAGCCGTCCACGGTGATTTGGATTTGCGACGCATTCGGCATGGGCGGATCGAAAAACAGCCAGGCGAACGTGCCGTTGTTGGCCGGGACGATGCGGGCGGGGAGTTTCTGGCCGGCGAAGGAGGCGAAGAAGTTGTTTGAGTTGAGAGTGGAAACGTCCACCGGGCGCGGGAAGTTAGCCTTGGGGCGTACGGTGACGCCGATTTCGCTGGCGCCGGAGGCTGGCTCGAATGTGACGGGGCGTGTGGGTAGCGGCAGGCCGAGGATGAGGTCGGCGAGCAGGTCAAGGTCGGCTTGGGTGATGAGAGCGTCGCCGTTCAAGTCGGCGAAGGGGAGGAGTTCAGGGGTAAGCGATGCCGAGCGGTTCAGATGATTAATGAGCCGAACGAGGTCGAGGACGGTGGGCTGGCCGTCGGCGTCGAGGTCGCCGAGGCGGGTGGGAAGTGATTGCGCACGCAACGTGACCGTCGCGAGAGAGATGACCAGAAGCAGCGCCGGCCAGCGCCTCGTAATGCCCAGTAACCGCCACTGTCGGCCCGGAGGCATGATCTTTGGGAATTATCGGCGAGGATGCTGCGCGCATTGGCGCCAGGAAGTCAATTCCATTCCCCGAGGCGATGACCTTTGCACCGAAGATTCAGGCGGTCGCTTGGGCATCTGAATCACACTCGATTGGCGGGCAACGCCGACTGATGGCCGAATTGGACGCGTCGCAGGCGGAGGCGGATGCGCTGAAAGATCTGTAAACCCGGACCGCCGCCGACTTGGATGCCTTGTTCCCCGTAGTCCTCAACCGCGACTCCAAAGGAGAATTGTGAACGCCGCCCAGATGTCAGGGCCGAAGGCCCGCCATGTTATAGCCCGGCCTGAAGGGCCGGGTAACGCGATCCACAAAACCTGCCAAGGCCTGAAAGGCCGACACAAAACCCGCGCCGCACACGTCCCGCCCTTACAGGGCGGAGGGGTTCATTTGGGAACGCTTACCTGGGGCTTCACCCCAGGCTGTCACATGGCGGGCCTTCGGCCCTTCCGTAGGGCTTCGCCCTGTCGCGCCGCGAAATTTGGCTCGCGCCTTCCCAGTGCGCTCGTCCCAAAGCAGAGTTGTAATTTGAGCCGAACACGCCATTACTATGTCCGCGCGGTGTGACGCGCTTCATGCCATGAACTTTCGCACTCTGCTGATTGCCGGCGCCTGGATGCTTGTGTTTGAACCGGTTTCCAATGCCGAGGTTCTCAAGTCGTTCACCGCAGGAGAGGGAAAGTATCACTTCACGATCGACGCGACGGCCGCGCCCGAGTTGATGGAATGGGCGGACTCGAAGCTCCGACCGGTGGTTCAGGAATGGTATCCGAAGCTCGTCGCGATGTTGCCGAGCGAAGGATTCGAGGCGACGACCAACGTCACGTTGCGGTTTCAGAACGACATGGGCCGCACGCCTGCTTCGGCCGGCGGCGGCCGGATCAACATGAACAGCGGCTGGTTCCGCCGCGAACTGACCCGCGAAGCGCTCGGCTCAGTGGTCCATGAGATGGTGCATGTGGTCCAGAACTACGGACGCGCGCGCCGCCTCAATCCCCAGGCCACGCGCACTCCGGGCTGGCTGGTCGAAGGCATCCCGGACTACATCCGCTGGTTCCTCTACGAACCGGAGACCAAGGGCGCCGAGATCACGGAGCGGAATCTGGCGCGGGCGAAATACGACGCCAGCTATCGCATTACGGGCAATTTTCTGAACTGGGTCACGCAGCGGCATGACCGGGAGCTCGTGCGCAAGCTCAACGTTGCCGCGCGGGAGGGAAAGTATGCGGAGCAGCTCTGGAAGGATTGGACCGACAAGACCCTGCAGGAGCTGGGCGAGGAGTGGCGAAAAGAACACGAAGCGCGTCTCGCGAGTGGCAAATCCAAAGCGGAGGAACGTGATTCGAATTCGAAATAATTCGGGTTCACGGGAGCGACACCGAAACTTCGCCTGTCCCTGGAAACCCGGCCACCCGGCCATCGAACCATCAGCGCCACCGGCGGCTCAACCGAGGTCAACACCGCCTGCAGCCCATCCTGGGACCAGTATCCCGAACCGGCGTGCAACTCCACCGCCGGTCCCAGGCCGGATGCAGTTTTCAGCCGCAAGACTGCGCCGATTGCTTCCGGATTCTCCGGCGGGCCGACGAGGCGAACGCGCAGACCCGGCCGCGCGCCCTGGTTGCGCAGCAGCTTCGTGGGCGCTCCGTTCTGGCTCACCACCAAATCCACCCGGCCGTCCCGGTCAAAGTCGCCCGCCGCCGCGCCGCGTTGTTCGCCGTAAATCGTGATGCCAGCCGAGTGACCCGAAACGGGTGTGAGTCGGCCCCCGCCTGTCCCGCGCAACAGCAATCCCCGCCCGGCATCCAGTCGGGATACCTCGGGTTGAACGGCGAAGAAGTTTTGCGCCAGGAATACGTCCTGCCAACCGTCGCCATCGAAATCCGCCGCAACGATTCCAAACACCGGGCTCCATTGCGCTTCCGCCGGCAGCGGCACCGCCTCGAATCGATTACTGCGGTTGAAGAAGATCATCGAAGCCAGCGTCGTCGCGCGCAGTTCGGGAGCGTCCACGTGGAGTCGTTGCAGAAGTTCGCCGGCCGAGGCCTGGCCGTAGGCGCGATGGGTGGGATAATGTTCCTGCAACAACGGCATGGCCCGCGAGAGAACGCCCAGGGTGCGCCGCGGCACGACGGCATTCGACTCCGGCGCGTAGAAGGCCTCCAGCAAATCATTGACGCCACGCCGGCCGATTTCGCCGTAATACAGGCGCACGGGTTGAGTCGGCGATGCGTGGTAGGCCGAGTTCAATCCCCAGTTGCCCGCCAACAGGTCCATCCGCCCGTCGCCGTCCACGTCGGCCGCGCAGATGCTGTTCCACCAGCCGGTCTGGTCCGCCAGACCCAGCTCCCGCGTGGCTTCGACCAAACGTCCGCGCTGGTTGCGAAACACCCGCACCGGTCCCCACTCGCAAGCCAGCGCCAGGTCGGGCCAGCCGTCCGCATCCAGATCGGTCCAGACCGCGCCGCTGACCATGCCCGCGTCCGCGAGGGCCGCCTGATTGGCGGAGTCGAGCGTCAAGTGGCCGTCCTGCTGGAGGAACAACGCCGAGGTGGGAGGAAACGGATAGGCCCCCGGGCGAATCCGGCCGCCCACAAACAGGTCGAGATCTCCGTCGCCGTCGTAATCCGCCACGGCGATCGGGCCTGGAGAGGAGGGGTTGCCAGGAAGGCCGGCCACAACGGAATTCGTCACGCGTCCAGTCGAAGCGATGTGCCAGGCCCAAACCTGCAACCCCGAATTTGTCGGAGTCTCGTAACTCGCCATGGCCGACAACAAGCGTCGCTCGCCAGTGGCCGTGACCCACCCGGCCAAACCGGCCATGTCATCCGGCAATGGGGGTCCAGACACCGTCAGCCGTTGCAGTCCTCCCCGACCGTCCCCCAGAAAAACCGCCAACTGTCCGCCGTTTCCAGATCCAACCGCCAGATCCAGTTTGTCGTCACCATTCAGATCGAACCACCCTGCGCCAGGGCCAAGGTTGCTGAACTGCCGGTGCAGGAGCGGCTGTCGCGCGTAATCATCGAACTGCTCCTCGCGATGCGAATGCTGGAAGGCGGCGCCGGGCAATTCGGCAAAAAGCGGCGCGGGCTGCGCCGGTTTCTCACGCGCTGCTTCGACGGCGGCGGCTTCGGAAATCTCGTACGCGCAATTCGCCTCGATGTTGGTGAGCACGGAGCGCCGTCCACTTCGCCAAAGCACCTCGAGCCACAGCGCGGGCCGGACACCGGTTTTGGATTCAGGTCCGGCCGCGAACGTGCGCGCCGGATCATCGCCCGCCAGGTAACGTCCGCCGGAAATGATTTCCTGTCCCTGCATCGGAACCGCGCCGCCGTGGAGCCGCACGCGGCCGCCGATGCCCTGCAGGTTCGGGGCGCGGCCATGCAGCCGCACGAAAACGCGCGGCGCCGGGCTTTCGTTTCGGTAGAGCAGCGGGGCGGAGTAAAGCGTGTTGATCACCACGTCCTGATCGCCATCGTGATCCAAATCCGCCAGGGCGATTCCGTGGGAGATCCGCCGCGAGTTGAAACCCCAGGCGTCGCCCGCGTCCTCGAACGTGCGATCGCCCCGATTGCGAAACGCGGCGTTCGGGCTGTCGAACCGGGGGTAGAGCAGGATGTTGGTCCGGGTCTGCTCGGGTGTTTGACGGCCCATCGCGCGCACGCGGGCCAGGACATCGCGGTCCTGCACGTCGAAGGCATTTCCGTTGGCCACCAGGAGGTCCTCGTAGCCATCGAGATCCACATCGAGAAACACCGGTTGCCACGACCAATCCGATGCCTCGACGCCGCTGAACTGGGCGATTTCGGCGTAGGTGCCGTCGCCCCGGTTCCAGAACAAAGTGTTCCGCGCGACCTCCAGACGATTCTCAAAAAAGCCGGGGTATGGGAACATCGGTTGAAAGCCGGTGATCTGGCGCATCCTGTGCGCGTGCTCGCGGCTGCGCATCTCGACCACGAAAAAGTCCAGATGCCCGTCGCGGTCGAGATCGGCAAAGTCCACGCCCATGGAAGCGTAGCTTTGCTGTCGCATCGCCAGCTTCGAAAGAAGTCGGAACTGGCCGCGACCGTCGTTGATCCACACGCGGTCCACGGTTTGAAAATCGTTGCAGACATAGATGTCCGGAAACCCGTCCTCATTGATGTCCCGGATTTGCACGCCCAGCCCGAAATCCCACGGCGCCGGCATCGGTTGCCCGCGCTCGTCAAGGAACCATTCGGAATTCCACGGCACCGGCTCGAAGTGACCCCGCCCATTGTTCCGATACAAGACGTCCACCTCGCCCACTTCCTCGAGGCGACCGTCCACCACGCGCAATCGATTGGCGTATGGTCCCGTCACTTCCCACTTGCCGTTCACCTGTTTCAAGTCGGCGCGCCCGCCCGCGCGCAGGATCGCGATGGCTCCGTAGTTCGCCACGTAAAGGTCGAGATCCCCATCGCCATCGAGGTCGCCCAACGCCAGCCCCAGGCTGCCCGTGCGCGAAGATAACCCGGCTTCCGCGGTGACGTCCCGGAACCGGCCGTCGCCCAGATTGGAAAAGCAGTGCGTCCCCTGGCCCAGGCTGCTGACGATGAGGTCGAGATCATTGTCGCCATCGATGTCCGCAAACACCGCGCCCGTGAAAGCCCAGCCCGCCCCGCCCACGCCGGCCCGCGCAGTCACGTCCTCAAACTTCCACCCGCCGAGATTTCGGTAGAGCGCGTTGGCGCCGTCAATGGCGCAGAAGTAGATGTCGCACCAGCCGTCTCCGTCGTAATCGCCCAGGGCCACGCCCGCGCCTTCCATGAAGTTGTTGTTCTCCATGATGCGGCGGTCGTCGAAGGTGTTGGTGAAGCGGATTCCAGTCTGGCCGGGTTCCATCTGCACGAACCCGGTCCGGCCCGCCGGCGGGACGTCCAGCCTGGCCCGGCGTCCGCCGTCGATCGGCTCCCACTTGAGCGCAGACGTCATCGGGGCTGCGACCGCCCGGAGGGGCTGCTCATTGGTTTGCGCGCCGGCGCCCGCCGGCGCGAGCGTCCACGCGAAAATCCACGCGGCGAGCGTCAGCGATCGATTTCGGAGTTGGTGGTAGAGGAAAACGTTCATCTCCGTGGCCGGAGCGATTAGAACCAGAAAGACTGTCGATGAGGTTTGGCGGAGAGAGGGGGATTCG
>CAZZAQ010000316.1:3707-6002 GCA_964652165.1 uncultured Bifidobacterium sp. | reverse complement strand
CCGCTACGCGGCCAGGGCAGGCGAGACGCCTGCCCTACGTTGGCGGCGCGCCGGTTCAGGGGCGCTCTGCGCGCAACAAATCCGGAGAGTTTTCTCCTTGAGTTTTCTCCTTCAATGAAATAGGAATTGCCCGAGCTTTCGCTGGCATGATGAGAGAAAATATGTTAATTTCGCGTCCCATGAAGACCATACTTGTGAAGTTGTTGATTGTGGCCGGCACTTTCGGAGGCATCGCCTCGGGCGCGGCCCAAACGAAGGTTGCGGCCACCTCGTCGTCAACGGCGACGGTCGTTCCGGCGGCCACGTCCGGGCCGAAGATTCAATTCGCCGAAACCGTGTTCGATTTCGGAAGGATCAGTTCGGGAGAATTGGCGAAGCACGAATTTGTATTTACCAACACCGGCACGGCCACGTTGGAAATCAAGGATGTCCGGCCCGGGTGCGGCTGCACGACCGCCGGAGCGTGGGACAAGCAGGTCGAGCCGGGCAAGACGGGCGTCATTCCCCTTCAATTCAACTCCACCGGATTCAGCGGCACGGTCGCTAAATCGGCGACCGTGACTTGCAACGACCCTGGGCAGTCCAACCTGGTGCTCCAACTCAAGGCGAACATCTGGAAAGCGATCGATGTCACGCCGACGATGGCGGTTTTCTCGGTGTCCAGTGAACTCCAAACCAATGAAACCAGGTCCGTGCGGATTGTGAGCAACATCGAGGAGCCGGTCGAGTTGTCGGATTTGCAATGCACCAACAGTGCATTTCGGGCGGAGTTGAAGACCGTGCGTCCCGGGAAGGAATTCGAACTGTTGATCACCGCAGTCCCGCCGTTCGTGGAAAACCGGATTTTCTCGGTGGTCACCTTGAAAACCTCGATGCCCACGAACCCAACGATTAGCGTGAGCGCTTACCTCAACGTGCAGCAACCTGTGACCGTGATGCCGAATCATGTCATGCTTCCCCAAGGTCCTTTGACGAACGCGGCGCACTCCGTCGTCACGATTCAGAACACGGGAACCAATTCGCTGGTTTTGTCCGAGCCTGCTGTGAACGTGCCCGGAGCCGAGGCGCACGTGAAGGAGACGCATCCCGGCCGTCTGTTCAGCCTCTCGGTCGATTTCCCCTTGGGATTCCAGGCCAAGCTGGGTCAGAAGGTCGAAGTGACCGTGAAATCCAATCATCCCAGGTTTCCACTAATTCAGGTGCCAGTATTTCAGCCCCAGCCGCCTGCGGCTCCGCCGACCGTTGAGAAAGCGTCGTCTCCAACCCAAGTAGCGCCTGCGAAGTCCGCATCGTCGGTGCCGGGTGGCAATTGAAGGCTGGATGACGGATTTTGCAGGGATCTTATGGATGCCAAAGCTATTGCCTCGTTGAGGCAGTAGTTGGATTGCATCTGCAAGCGCCGGCCT
Organism: uncultured Bifidobacterium sp.; assembly: GCA_964652165.1. Taxonomy (GTDB): domain Bacteria; phylum Verrucomicrobiota; class Verrucomicrobiia; order Limisphaerales; family JADJPG01; genus DASTLJ01. Next base: position 4,596 of record CAZZAQ010000316.1, on the reverse strand, counting down.
CAGTATTCTCCAGGTCCGCGCAATCCAGAGTTTACGAAATCGGCTTTCGGGAATTGACTTTCGGCACGTGAGGCCTGGCAGGAGCAGTTGCATCGGGCCGAGCCCTTGATCAACGCTTCCCGATTTGGAACCGCGTTAACTGCCCTTTTCCAGCTTGGCCAGAAGTTCGTCGTTGGTCTTGTGCTTCTTTAGGGCGGCAACGAGCGTATCCATCGCCTCGACGGGATTGAGGTCGACCATCATGCGGCGGAGTTTGCGGATGGGCTCGATTTGGTGTTTCGGGAAGAGTTTTTCTTCCTTGCGGGTGCCGCTTTTGGGGATATCGATGGCGGGAAAGAGGCGGCGATCGGACAGTTTACGGTCGAGGATCAATTCCATGTTGCCGGTGCCTTTGAACTCCTGAAAGATCAGTTCGTCCATGCGCGAGCCGGTGTCCACGAGGACGGTGGCGATGATGGTGAGGGAGCCGCCGTTCTCGATCTTGCGGGCGGCCGCGAACATCTTGCGGGGGATTTCGAGGGCACGGGCGTCCACGCCGCCGGTCATGGTGCGTCCGGAGCCGCCGTGGACGGAGTTGTAGGCGCGGGCGACCCGTGTGAGGGAGTCCAGGAGGATGACGACGTCCTTGCCGCTCTCGACCATGCGGCGGCAACGCTCGACCATGAAGCGGCTGAGGCGGACGTGGGTTTCGAGGTCCTGATCGTTGGAGGAAGCAACAACTTCGGCCTTCACAGAGCGCTGAAAATCGGTGACTTCCTCGGGGCGTTCGTCGATGAGAAGGACGAGGACGTGGACCTCGGGGTGATTGGTCGTGATGGCGTTGGAGATTTGTTTGAGGATGGTGGTCTTGCCGGAGCGGGGGGGCGAGACGATGAGGCCGCGGGTGCCT
>CAZZAQ010000316.1:0-3697 GCA_964652165.1 uncultured Bifidobacterium sp. | reverse complement strand
TGACCATGTCGATGACGCGCGTCTCGATGAGGTCGGGAGTGGTTTCCAGCCTGAGCTTCTCGATAGGGTCGATGCTGGTGAGATTCTCGAAGCGGACGGACTTCGTGTACTCGGCGAAGGGCATGTTGTTGACCGATTCCACGACCTTGAGTTGGGAGCTGCTGCCGCGGTGGGGCGGCTGGAGCGTGCCACTGACGAAGCAGCCTTCGCGCAAGAAGCTCTTCTTGATGCTGTCGGGCGTGACGAAGATGTCCGTGGGTTTGGGATTGAAATGGTTATCGGCCGACCGAAGGAAGCCGAAGCCTTTCTCTGAGATTTCCAGGTAGCCGGAACCGCTTTCCAGCGCGTGGCTGGGATGATTGCTCATAGATGTCGATGTTTCGTGTTGTCGAAGGCTGCTTCAGGAACGCCCCGAAATCTAAAGGAACTTTGAACTTTTGGAAACCGCTGCCCCGGATGGACTCCATTCCGCGCCAACAGCGTGTCAAGACCTTCAACAGAGGCTAATTAACGGCAAAGTCACCAGGAACGCAACAATTAATTTTGCGGCCCCGATAACAACCTGATCCCAGGCCCAGGGCTATCATCCTGTTGTCACCAAGCTTGCACCGCAGGCCGATGGTCAGGATGCTGCCCGTGTGTTGCGAACCGCTCAAGTCGAATCGAAGAAGTGCAAGACGCTGCTCGGTCTGTTGGTTTTGACAGCGCTGCTGGCGGCGTGTTCGACAAGAAATCCCGGCAAGCTGGCGGCAAGGGCGGGGGCGGTTTGTTTTGTCGGTCTGACGAATCTGGGGGAGTTTGCGACAAGCGAGAGCAGCGACGGAGCCGTGGTGCTGACTTCGCCGGAGGTCGCGACGGTGTTTCCGTGGAAAGAGTTGATAGTGTCGTGGAACGTGGAGTTGCCGACGGGTGCCGGGCTCAAGATCGAAGCGCGAGCACACTATCCGGGGCGGACTACGGAGTTTTACACCATGGGCTGGTGGGCCGAGGAGGCCTCCCGGCACCGGCGCGAGAGCGTCACGGGACAACGGGACGAGGACGGTGACGTGAAGACAGACACGCTGGTGCTTGAGCTTGAGGCCCGCCGGGCACAGGTCAGGTTGACGTTGCTGGCTGGCGAAAGCGGCCAATGGCCTAAGGTGAAGTTGGTCGGGTTATCCTTTGCGGGCGCAACGGAAGGCATTCGTCGCACCCAGGCGATCGCCGCCGCGCGTGGGCGCGTGCTCGACGTGCCGGAAAAATCACAGCTCGCGTATGAGGGCGGGCGCGATTGGTGCAGCCCAACGTGCGTGTCGATGGTGCTGGCCTACTGGGCGGAGAAGTTGGGGCGCGCTGAGTTGAAGCACGATGTGCCCGTGGTCGCGGCGGCGGTGCATGATCGGAATTGGCCGGGCACAGGCAATTGGCCGTTCAACACGGCTTTCGCAGGACGGTTTCCTGGGATACGGGCGTACGTGGCCCGGCTGGCGGATGTCGCGCAGCTCGAAGCGTGGGTCGCGGCGGAGGTGCCGCCTGTAGCCTCGGTGGCTTCGGACCTGATGAACGGACAGCCTGTCGAAGCCAGCGGAGGGCACCTGGTCGTGTGCGTTGGCTTCACAATCGAGGGTGACGTGATCATCAACGATCCTGGGGCCGATCCAGCGTCAGCGGCGAAAGTGCGGCGGACGATTCCGCGGGAGCAATTCGCCGCGGCCTGGGAGCGGTCGCGTCGCACGGTTTACCTCATTTATCCGGAGGCGGAGGGCGTAGTTCCTGTTCCCTGAGGGAGTGTTGGGCCTCACAATATCGCCTCACAATATCCTTGCCGAACGTCCCCTCCTCTGCTACACACTGCGCTGTTACCTGACGCCCCAATCCACGCCCAGAGCCTGTTTGGCATCGGTGCGGCCTGTTTGGAAAAGTAAGGCCCGGTTTGGGATTTCATTTGCAGCCTCCACTGCGCGACGTGCTATGCAACGACATGATGGGGGACGGATCCAACTCCACACTGTCAGCCAACGGATTGTGCCGCCAACGACGCAATCCGTTACGGCCTTTTCCTTTTCCATGTTTTGAAAACCCTGCCCTCCGTGTTGAACAATCCAGAACCACTTAAGGAGCGACCTATGCAACTGGCTCAGACTTTTTCTCAAGGCCTTCAATCCGGCGCCGGTGCTCACGCCGGGCGGATTCGGCGGATGCTGCTCGCCGCGATGCTGGCGAGCCTGGCGGCAGTCCTGCCGTTACGGTCCTTCGCCACCGCCAACTTTGTTTACCATGAGCGAACCGCCACGGACGTTCATCAAGGAGCGCCCAACACCTGCGTTGGCGCCGTGCCGCACGTGACGATTCTGAGCCCCACCGCGTCGCAGGCCCACGAGTTGCGATTCAAGGTGGAGTACCAGTTCGACACCGACAGGCTGCGCGTGTACTACACGACCGATGGCTCGAGCCCCTCCGGGGCTTTCGGCGTCGCGTCGGGCACCACGCTGGTGGTGTCGGGCGCCTATGAATGCGCGTTTACTTTTGGCGGGAACACCATCGACATTGCAAAGGCCACCATCCCTGCCCAACCCGCCGGGACAGTGGTCAAGTACATCGTAAGCGCATGGCACTCGGGCGGCGGGCCTGAAATCTTCGCCAACAGCGGCACATGCGGGGGTTGCCCGACGGCGGACGACTCCAGCGAGGCGACCGTCTTCCAGTACACCGTTCCCTCGCTCGGCATCGCCACGGAGCCGATGAGCCAGACGGTCGAGTGCGGCGGCACGGCCATGTTCACTGTAGTCGCTTCGGGCACCGCGCCGTTCAGCTACCAGTGGCGCCATGCTGGCACGAACCTGCCGGACGCCACCAGCTCCACTCTCACGATCAGTCCGGTCTCGTTCGCCGATGCGGGGAATTATGACGTCGTGGTGACCAACGCTGCCGGCACCACCAACAGCGCCGTCGCCATCCTCACCGTTCAGGACGCGACGCCGCCGTCCATCAACTGCGGTCCGAACGAAAACTTGCAGTGCGGCCTGGCTTGGGATTTCACCGTCCCGATCATCTCGGACATTTGCGATCCGAGTCCCGTGTTGAGCATCATCAGTACGACCACCAATGCGAATTGTGGCAATACGTTTGTCGCCACGCGCGTGTGGCAGGTGACCGACGCCTCCGGCAACAGCATGAACTGCACGCAAGTCGTGACGGTCGTGGACACGACCGCGCCGATGCTCAGTTGCTCGACCAACATCGTGGCTTGCACGACTTCCAACTCCGCGCCGGTGACGTTCATGACGACGGCCATCGATGCTTGCGACGGCACTCCGACGCTGAGTTGCACGCCAGCCTCCGGCTCCGAGTTCCCGCTGGGCACCAACACGGTGGTCTGTGAGGCTTTCGACGATTGCGCCAATACCAACACCTGCTCGTTCACCGTCGCCGTCCTGGCGATCAACTCCGCCACGGGGCCGACCGATCTCGTGTTGTGCCCGGGCGCCACGGCCATGTTCTGCGTCACCGCGGCGGGGACCGGGCCGATCACGTATCAGTGGTGCAAGGGAATCAACGCCATTGCGGGCGCGACCAATGATTGTCTGACGCGCACGAATGTCTCGGCGGCGGACGCCGACCAGTATTGCGTGAAGGTGACCGGCGCCTGCAACTCGGTGACTAACTGCGCCACCCTGACAGTCTTGACCAACACGACGGCGACGGTGCTGGCTTCCAT
>CAZZAQ010000315.1:3879-6006 GCA_964652165.1 uncultured Bifidobacterium sp. | reverse complement strand
CCCGCGACCTTACGGCCGCAGCGGCGCAACCGGGCGCACGCACCGTAGTGGGCCAGCCGACCCGGCTGGCATAGTCCTGCAAGCGACCTCGCTTGCAGAATTCACCGGGCGGAGTCGCCCGGTGGACTTCGGCAGGCGAAGTCGCCTGCCCCACTATGACTTGGTGCGCGTCCCGCGACCTTACGGCCGCAGCGGCGCAACCGGGCGCACGCACCGTAGTGGGCCAAGCCGACCCGGCTGGCATAGTCCTGCAAGCGACTTCGCTTGCAGAATTCACCGGGCGGAGTCGCCCGGTGGACTTCGGCAGGCGAGGTCGCCTGCCCCACTACGACCTGGTGCGTGCACTGTGTTGCACCCAGTCGCAGCTACGCAAAGCCTATGCGGTTGCGCCCCGATACCTTCTCGCGTATCGTTGGTCATGCACCGGTCGGCATCGATCTCCGCCCGCCCCAGGGCGTTCACACTGATTGAACTCCTCGTGGTCATCGCGATTATTGGCATCCTCGCCAGTATGCTGCTGCCGGCGCTCGCCAAGGCCAAGGAGCGGGGCAAGCGCATCGCCTGCGTGAGCAACCTCCGGCAGCTCGGCCTCGCCCTCCGCATGTGGAGCGACGACAACGAAAGCCGTTTTCCCTGGCGCGTGCCGGCCTCCGACGGCGGCAGCCAGGGCCTGCCTGAGGCCTGGATGCACTTCGCCGTCATCTCAAATGATATCGTCACTCCAAAAGTCTTTCGCTGTAACAGCGACAATGAGCGCGACCGCGCATACAGTTGGACCACCGCCAGCGACGGTTTCCTCACGATGAAGAACCAGGCCCTAAGCTACTTTGCCGGCACCGATTCCGATGACAGCCTGCCGCTGATGCACATCGCGGGCGACCGCAACGTGCTGGGCCAGCCCAACCAGAATTGTGTCCAGGCCCAACTCGTCGGCGTCGTCACCCACCTGCCCGTCGCCACCAGCGGCTGGGAAAACAAGATTCACGGGCCGGCGGGCAACATGACGATGGGCGACGGCAGTGTGCAGATGCTCTCCGTGAATGGCCTCCGCAAGCACCTTCCGCAGACCGGCGATCCAAACCTCAACAACTGCGTGCTGAAGCCCTGAGTCGCTCACGATCCCTTCGGGACGGTGCCCGGTCGGTCCAGCCGTGATGATTCAGCGGAGCGAATCTCTCACCCGGATATTTCACACCCCAAGGCTCGGGCTGGGGTTGCGAGCCGGTGCCGGCCCGCCGTAGCGCATGTATTCCAGCGTGCGATTGGTAGCGTCGTAGCGCAGGCTGCCCAGCCTGCTGTATCGCGGGTTGCCAACCCGCGAGCGTCTGGAACGAATGGGCCGCGGGTTGCCGTGGGCGGCACCCGCCGACTGGCAGTCGGCGAAACAGCAGACAAGGCTGTCTGCGCTACAGACCCACCGCGGGAGTTTCTCGTCCACGGTCCGCTTCAGGCGTTCGGCGGATGACGAAACAATCGTTCCCCGGTGCGCTTCAGGTCGTGCGGCGGCGGTGGCATCGTTGCGCTGGCCAGCGGCCTGTGGCCCGGATTATCCTCTTACGCACCATGCCGAAGCCGCGCATCGTTTCTCTGCTCCCCGCCTGCACCGAGGTCGTCTGCGCGCTCGGGCTCGAGGGCCGGCTGGTCGGCCGCTCGCACGAGTGCGACTTCCCGGCGTCTGTGCGCCGGTTGCCTGTTTGCACCGCACCAAAGATCAATCCCGAATCCACTTCGGCGGACATCGATCGCGACGTGAAGGCTTTGGCGCGGCAGGCGCTCTCGCTCTACCGGGTGGACGGTGAACAGGTGCGAGTTCTCAAGCCCGACATCATCCTCACCCAGGCCCAATGCGCCGTTTGCGCCGTCAGCCTTGCGGAGGTTGAGGCCGCCGTTGCCGGCTGGACCGGCGGGCGGCCCAGGGTCATTTCGTGGTCGCCGAGCCGGCTCATGGAGTTCTGGACGGAACTCGCCCGGGTGGGCGAGGAACTCGGAGTCGCCGGCAGTGCTCGCGAGCTGGCTCGCGAACTGAAAGGTCGTGTCGCCGACGTCATCGTAAAATCGGCCCAGGTCACCCGTCGGCCGTCAGTTGGCTGCATCGAGTGGCTGGATCCGCTCATGGCCGCCGGCAAC
>CAZZAQ010000315.1:0-3869 GCA_964652165.1 uncultured Bifidobacterium sp. | reverse complement strand
AGCCAGCGTCGAGGAGGAGTGCATCCGCGAGCTGCGGCGGGTGATCGTCTCGGGCGGAACGCTCCTTTTCTCCACGCCCCACCGAGGCGCCTTCTGGTGGCTGGATCCGCTGATGGCCGCTGGCAACTGGGTGCCCGAGATGGTTGAACTGGCCGGCGGAACGAGCCTGTTTGGCGAACCCGGCAAACATTCGCCTTGGCTGGATTGGAACGCCCTCCGCGAGCGCAACCCGGAGGTCCTTGTCGTCATGGCCTGCGGCCTGGACCTGGCGCGGGCCGAGCGCGAGCTGCCGGCGCTCACGTCGCGGCTCGGCTGGTCGAAGCTCCGCGCCGTCCAGCGCAAGAACGTGTGCGTCACCGACGGCAATGCGTTCTTCAACCGGCCCGGCCCGCGCCTGGTCGCGTCACTGGAGATCCTCGGTGAAATTGTTCAACCCGGCTACTTCAGCTTCGGCCACGAGGGCCGCGCGTGGCGGCGGTTCTCGGCGTAGCTGCGACCGTGAGGTCGCGGGCTGGGTGTGGCTGTTGGAACAATGGCGAAAGCGCGGCGCGGGCGCGAAGCGAAATCCGCCCGCGACCGCACGGTCGCAGCTACCCGGAATCGATTTTGCAAAACCATGACACTCGCCTCACCTCCGCCCATCATCCTGCTCTGAACATGGCGCAGCGTCCAAAGCACCTTCGCCGCTCCGGCGGCTTTTTCTGGCACGGGTTGCTGATTCTCCTGCCGGTGCTGGTGCTGGCGGCCATCGGTCTGGTTTCCATCCAGCAGGACAAATCTCTCGTCCAGCGCGAAGCCGCCGAACGCGCCCAGACCCTGGCCCAGGACTTAATCGAGACGCTTTGGCCTGCTCTGGTGGACGTGGCGAGTTTGACGAACGAACCCAGCTTCGAGATCGATTGGACGAGCCAACTCGTCTCGCCGCCGCCCGCGCCGCCGCTGCCCGTTCCACAGCCTTTCAATCTCGCCGAGCTAACACCTGAGCAAACGGATCTGTGGGAGGCGGTCCGCACGGCTGCGATGGATCCCGGAAGCCCGACGAACGCCATCCTTGTATGGCGGGAGTTTGTCCAGTCCAAGCCGCCGCCCCGCTGGGCGGCCACGGCGCAGTTTCGAATCGCGCTGTTGCTGGCGGCCAACGGCGACGCTGAGACGGCGCGCGGGCTGCTGGCTGACACCGTGACGAATTACCCGGACGCCACGGGCGAAGCCGGTTTGCTGCTCGCGCCGCTGGCCCGGCTCAAGTCCATCGAACTGGCTCTGCCGGAGCCGAGTTCGCGCGCCGGCGACCTGGCCGCGTTATGTGAGAGCGCGGTCAAGAGTCCCACTCCGCTCACACCGTTGCTGCTGGACCGCGCAGCGGAGTTGGAGGCCGCTTCCGGAGACTCCCGTTTCAGCGAATCCTGGCGCAAAACGTGGACCCATCACGAGTGGGTGCGGCAGCTCCATGCCGCAGCGCGGCCAGCCTTGACCAACTCGCCGCCGCTGCCGCGCATGTTCTGGTTTACCTTGGGAGAATTCCAAGTGCGGCCAGACGGCGAATTCCGGGAGTGTCACTGGCTGGCGATGCGCCTGGCCACGAACGTGACGGGAGCGAGGTTCGTCTGCCGCCCGGCGCTTGACGAACGTGTGCACATGCGCCTGGATTTCGAGAACCCTTACGGGCCCAAGGTCATTAAGGACCGCGATTTCCCCCGATTCGTCAATTGGGTTTCCTTCAACGCGAGTACGCCGATTTCCGACCTGCCAACATGGTGGGATCCATTTCTGGAAGCCTTCGGCAAGGCCAAGGCGCGGCTCCCTCGTTACTTCGGCTTGAGCGTCGACGTTGCAGGGCGCGCTCTGATCGCCAGCAACGATCTGTCGTCCGTGGTCCTGTCGGGAAGCGGGAAAGGCGGCGGACAGTCCTGGAAATCCACGGTGCCGAAGTCCCTCGAGGGCGCAACCCCGCCGGCGTTGCTGGCCGTGGCGCGGAAATTCGACGAGGGAACGGAAGCGCTGCGTGTGGGTGTCCATCTCGTCGGCCCGGAGATGCTCTACGAGCGGCAGCGGACGCGGTCGCGGCTGTTCGGCTTGCTCATCGGGGCGTCGGCCGTGGCAGCGGTCGCGGGCTTCCTCGCGGCGCGGCGGGCGTTCCGGCGTTCGCAACAACTCAGCGAGCTGAAATCCAACTTCGTTTCCAGCGTGTCGCACGAGCTGCGCGCGCCGCTGGCCAGCGTGCGGCTCATGGCCGAAAACTTGGAGCGCGGCAAGATCGCTGACGCCGCCAAGCAGCGCGAGTACTTCCGGTTCATCGTTCAGGAATGTCGCCGACTCGGGGCGCTCGTCGAGAACGTGCTCGACTTTGCCCGCATCGAGCAGGGCCGAAAAGAATACGACTTCGAGCCGACCGATGTCGCTGCGCTCCTCCAGCAGACCGTGAAGCTCATGGAGCCCGCGGCTGCCGAGAGAGCCGTGCAACTCGCCACGCAGCTCAACGACTCTCAACTCTCCACTTTCAACTCTCAACTGTCCGTGGACGCCTCGGCCATCCAGCAGGCGCTGATCAACCTCCTCGACAACGCCATCAAACATTCGCCCGCCGGCGCGACCGTCGTGGTCGGCCTGACGCCACCGACCCCGCCCGAGCCGGCCGGCGCCGCTTACGTTTCACGTTTTACGTTTTACGTGCAGGACAGCGGCCCCGGCATCCCACGCGAGGAGCACGAGAAGATTTTCCAGCGTTTCTACCGCCGCGGTCCCGAGCTGCGCCGCGAAACTCAGGGCGTTGGCATCGGTTTAAGCATTGTGAAGCACATCGCCGAGGCGCACGGCGGGCGCGTGGTGGTCGAGAGCGAAGTGGGGAAAGGGAGCCGGTTTGCGATTGAATTGCCGTGCGCTCCGGCGGACGAAGCTCAAAGCTCAAAACTCAAAGCTCAAGATAAATCCCAATGACCAAGCTCCAATCTGGTGGGCGTATCTTGACACTGCCCCCGTTCGCTGCCGGCGGACTCCCTCTCCTCCCTCCGAGGGAGGAGAGGGCCGGGGAGAGGAGGGCCATTGGGGGCAGTGATCGCCCCTCTCCCCGGCCCTCTCCCCGCTCCTTCGTCGCGGGGAGAGGGAGAAGTCAGGGGGCAGTGTCACGATGCGCCCTAATCTGGTTGTCGCGGGGAGGCCCCGTTGAGGAGCGGCGTCATCCGCGACGCAGTTATTGGATTGGATCTGGGTGCTTTGGCCTTGGAGCTTCATTTGAACTTTGAACTTTGAACTTTGAACTTTGAACTTTGAACTTTGAATATTGAGCTTTCGCATGAGCAACGCCCGCATCCTGATCATCGAAGACGAGCGCCCCATGCGCACCGCTTTGGTGGATGTGCTCGAAGCCGAAGGCCATCGCGTCCTCACCGCTGCCGACGGCGAAGAGGGACTCCAGCGGGCGCTCGCCGAGAAGCCCGACCTCATCCTGCTCGACATCATGATGCCGCGGCTCGACGGCTACGCGGTCTGCGCCGAGCTGCGCCGGTTGGCGAACCCCGTGCCCATCCTCCTCCTCACGGCCAAGGGCCAGCTTGAGGATCGCGTGAAGGGCCTTGACCTCGGCGCGGATGATTACCTCGTGAAGCCCTTCAGCACCGAGGAACTGCTGGCGCGCGTGCGCGCCGTGCTCCGGCGCCTGGCCCGCCCCGCCGCGGCCCTCCGAACGCTCGCCCTGGGCGAGGTGCGAATCGATTTTGCCCGGCAGCAGGCCACGCGCGGACGCAAGCAACTGCACCTTACCGCCAAGGAATTCGCCATGCTCCGCCTGCTGGCCGAGAGCGGCGGCGAGCCGGTGAGCCGCGAGCGGTTCCTGGACATTGTTTGGGGCTACGGCGCGTTTCCGACCACGCGCA